>JADZDP010000023.1 GCA_020850995.1 Deltaproteobacteria bacterium | reverse complement strand
TCGACTGCATCGCCTGCCACGCGCCCAACAGCGCCCAGAAGTTCGGTAACCACCTGGGCCTGATCGACGTCGATGGTGGCAACAACCGCCTGTACGACTGGAGCCGCACCACGGGTGTGGTCACCATCGGTACGCAGGGCTGGTTCGACTTCACCTTCAACTCGCAGCTCGACCAGCAGCTCGGTATTTCCCAGAAGGGAAAGATCGCCTGGTTCACGCCCACGCGCCTGAAGATGTTCCGCCGCAATACGGTGCTTGATGCATCGAATGGCGACGCGGGCGTCGAGATCTTCGCCGAACAGTTCGGCGACGCCAACCACAACTGGAAGACCTACCGTGACCGCGTCGGCTACGGAAACCTCGAGTTCAACCAGCAGGGTGGCGTCACCGGCGCGCCTGGCTACCAGGCCATCTGCCTGGAGGCCGGCGGCTTCTGCGAGGGCGACGACAAGAAGAACGTCAACGGTGGTCTCGGCGCCGACACCATGGGTCCGCACTCCACGCAGCTGCGCTCGCGCGACTGCCAGGCGTGCCACCTCGACCAGGACGGCAACGGCACCGATCGCATCAGCGCGAAGTTCGGCTGGAACGCGACCGGCTTCAACGAGACGACCTCGGCGTACCTGAACAAGATCGCGACGGTGCGCACCAACCGTGGCGACAACTACACCGCCGACAAGTTCGTCATCGCCGACGACGGCATCAACCACCAGCTCGACTACATGGTCGACGAGGGCACGGGCTTCCCCTTCGTGTACTCGCCGCTGGTGCGTATCGATGACGGTCGCGATGGCCGCCCGTCGCGTGGTTACGAGACCTGGGATCGCGATGCGTCTGGTCCCATCAACAAGAACATGATCGACCTGCTCAAGCGCGTGCGCGTGAACAACGTGCTGGGCGACGAGGCGCAGGGCAACTAAGCCCCGCTCCTGGTTCGCGTCGGTGGCGCCGACCCGGCTTGCCGGGAAGGCGCCACCGGCCTTTTAAGGCCTGCATTGGGGCTGTCATGGGGTGCGTCATCCGGTCGCATGCGCACCGCAGGCCGCGCAGCTACCCTCTGACCATGCGCCGCACCTGCCTTCAGCCGCTTTCGCTCGCCGCGCTCGTGCCCCTCATCGCGCTGCAGGCTGCCTGCCCGGCTGAGATCGACTGCGCTCCCGTCGCTAGCGAGGGCGACGAGGAGGCCCAGAGCGACTTCGTGGTCTACGGCGGCGAGGGCAACGACGAGGTGTGGCTGACGCTCTACGACGCCAAGGGCCGCGCACAGGGCGGCGACCAGGCAGCGCAGCTCTTGGTGCCCACCGAGGGTCAGGTGCTGCCCGAAAACGTCGCGCCCACCTTCGAGTGGGAGTCGGCGCTCAAGCTGGCGCTCGGGCCCGAGCGACCCACGCCGCTCGCGCCGCGCGCCCCCCGTTCGCTGCTCGAGCCGCTGACGCGCATCTTGCTGCCGAGCGCATATGCGCACCTGCCGCCCGTCACCAGCGACGCCTACCTGCTCGAGATCGCCGTGCCGGGGCTGCAGTGCCCGCGCAGCATCGTCACCACCGGCCTCGTGCACACGCTCGACGACGACACCTGGGCGGCGCTCAAGAGCGCCGCGGGGCAAGAGCTCACGCTCACCATCTGGAGCGCCTACCTCTCCACCGGCGTTCCGACCGAGGGTCCCTACGTCTCGGATCCCGTCAGCTTCCAAGTAGAGTAGCGCTGATGCCGCGACGCCCGTGGGTGCTTGTCTTTGCCTTGGCGCCAACGCTGTGCGCACCAGCGGCCTGCACCTTCGACCCTGCGGCCCTGCCCGAGATGGCCTTCGCCCTGCCCGACGAGCAGCTCTGGGCCGCGCCGGTCGCCGTGCCCGCCCCCGGACCCGGCGAGGGCCGCATCTACGTCACCAACAACTTCGACGACACCTTCAGCGTGCTCGACCTCGACGCCGCCGAGGCGGGCGCCCCCGTAGAGCTCGGGCGGCTCCCGGTGGGCCTCACGCCGGTGGAGCGCGAAGGACCGCACCACACCGCCGCCGACGCCAGCGGCACCTACTTCTACGTAGGCATCTCCAACTTCGTGCCAAGCGCCGGCGTGGGTCTGCCGCACGGCAACCACGGCACGGGCACGCAACCGGGCTACGCCCTCAAGCTGCGCGTCGACGACAATCGACTCGAAGAGAGCGTGCGGCTCGATCCGAACCTCGGCGACATCCGCCTCACCCCCGACGAGCGACTGCTGCTCGTCACCCACTTCGATCTCGGTCGGGTTACCGCCGCCCTGGCCGCGGGCATCACCTCGGGGCCCGCCCTCGACGCGCGCATCGCCATCATCGACGCTGCCACCATGGCGCAGCCGGCCATGCGCTCCCTCTGTCCCGCGCCGCACGGCATCGCCATCACCGCCGACTCGCGCACCGCCATCACCTCCTGCCAAGACGATCGCGCCGCCGTCATCGACCTGAGCGACCCGAGCTACCCGGTGCGCCTGGTGCAACTGCTCGACGCTCCTGGTACCGCCGCCTCGCCCATCTGCGGCCCCTACGCCGTCACCATCGATGAGCAGGCCGCGCGCAGCACCGCCTGGGTGAGCTGCTACCTCGACGGGCGGGTCATCGCCGTCGATGTCACCGGTGGCGCCGCCACCGCCGAGCGCGATGGGCGCTCGATTCAGCTCCAAGGGCGCGCGCTCTTCGGCCACGCCCTCGACGGCAAGCTGCTCATCGCGCACCAAGAGACCGACGGCGTCAGCGTGTTCGACACCAGCGGCGACACGCCAGCGTTCTCGTCGACAAAGGTGCTGGTGGGAGAGGGATGCGTGCTGCCGCACTTCGCGCGCTGGTCACCGGGCGGCTCCATCTTCGTGGTGTGCGAGGGCAACCGTCGCTCGCCGGGGACCTTCCTGGTGCTCGAGCCGCTGGCGCCCCACGGGGTGCGCGGCACCCTCGCGCTCGGGCTTTACCCCGACGACATGTCGATCACGCGGAGGGCGCCGTGACGCGCTCGCTCGCGCCGGTCTTGGCCACCCTGCTCGCCGCCGCCTGCGCGCAACCGGCGGCGCGCGACGTGGGCGAACAGCTCTTTCACGATCCCCGCTTTTCGCTGAGCGAGACCAACCCCTTCGCGTGCGCCACCTGCCATAGCGTCTCGCCCGACGACACCCGCCTGGTGGCGGGCGGCTCGCTCGTGGGCGCAGTGGCGCGCCCGAGCTTCTGGGGCGGCTTCGAGACCACGATGCTCGACGCCACCAACGTCTGCCTCACCCGCTTCATGCGCGGCGGCCTGCTCACGCGCGACGAGCCCCGTGGGCGCGCGCTCTACGAGTACCTCGCGTCGCTCGGCACCGCGTCGGGGACCGAGGCCGTGCCCTTCACCGTCGTCGAAAACACCACCAACATCGACCGTGGCGACGACGCCAGGGGCGAAGAGGTGTGGCAGCTCGCCTGCGCCGACTGCCACGGCGCGCCGCATACGGGCGAGGGGCAGCTCCACCCGAGCGCCGTGGTGGTACCCGAGGCAAGCGAGGCCTTCGCGACCAGCGTTGGCTACGAGACCGGCGTCGTGGTGATCGAGAAGATCCGCCACGGCGTGTTCTTCAACATCGGCGGCACCATGCCACCCTCGTCGTTGGAGGTGCTCTCCGACGAGGATCTGGGCGCGCTGCTCTCTTTCCTGGGGGTCTGACATCGATGAGCATGGCGCGCGATCCCGATGACCAGAGCGACGACAGCCCGGCGGCGCAGTTGGTGGAGGTCGAGATCAAGCTCGCCTTCCACGAGCGCACCATCGCTGACCTCTCGCAGGCGCTCGTCGACAAGGAGCGCCGTATCAGCGCGCTCGAGGAGCGCGTGGTGCACCTCGAGCGGGCGCTACGCGTGGTTGCGCAACGCACCGGCGCGCCACCGGCGGAGATCGTCGGTGCGCATCCCGAGGACGATCCGGTGCCGCGCTCGGGCTGATCCCCCTGGGAGGGTCTGTCGCCAGACCCTCCCCCGCGCCGGCGTAGCCGGACGCGGGGCCCCCTCCCAAGACGGCTCCCGCTGGTCGCTGATCATCGATCAATCGGAATGACCTCAGCTGACGTCGGGCGGGCAAATCGTCGCCCCCTCGGCGGCGCTGTGCACCTGCACCTCCACCACCACCTCGCTGTCGCGCCCCAGCGTCAGGACGTCGGTGCAGCCGCGCGCCACGAACGACGTGGCGTCTTGGCACTCCTCGGAGGCGTCGGTCTGGCAGCCGATGACGTCGATGTAGAAGGGCGATTCGGGCGGGACTGGCGCCAGCTGCTCGTCGGGGAAGGTGCGCACGTCGAAGGGCCCGAACACATCGGGCTGAGCCTCGTCGATCTGGCGGATCAAGAGCTTCACGTACGGCGGCGTGGCGTTCAGGTCGCCGGCGCGCACGAGCACGAGGGTCAGCTGCGGGCCACAGCCCGCGGCGCACAGCGCCAGCGCGACGGCCAGGAGCGCCCCGCTACAGCTGCGACGTGTCCACGGCGAACGTGAAGCCTTCATTCTTTTGCACCTCGCGCATCACCACGGCGCCCACGGCGACCCCCGCGACCACCACGATCACCGCCCCGCCGATGATGGCCGAGGCCAGCACCGCGGGGGAGATCGCCACCTCTTCCTCGACCTCGGTCGTGCCGATCCCGCCGAACAGGCGCTGCCGCAGCGTGCGCGGATCGTCGCCCGCCGCTTGGTCGAGCCAGGAATCGCCGCTCCGCTCGAGCAAGCCCTCGATGAGCTCATAGCTGGCGCGCTCGCGATCGTTCTCGTTGTCGTCGATGCGCACGCCGACCACAACGGCGACCTCGCCTTCGGTGATGCGCGCGCCGATCATCTCCACCTGGCGCCCGGCGGGCAGCAGCACCACCACCAGCGCGTCGTCGTCGACGTCGGAGACCGCGTCCACCAGCTTGTTGGCGCCGAGCGGCTCCTCCAGGAGTTGCGTCACCTCGCGCGCGGCCGCGCCTTTCCTGCTACCCACCTTGGCGAGCACGCGCGCGTCTTCGTCGCCGAGCGTGACCTTCTGCACGAAGCGCCCACGGCCGCTCGTCACCGTCAGGTAGTGCACGCCCGGCACCAAGCCCTCGATGACCAACGGCGCCTTGCCTTGGCGCTTGCCGTCGAGGAGCACGGTGCCGCCGTTGGGCTTGCTCTCCACCTGGAGCTGCACCGGCGGCAGCGAGCGCATTTCGTCGCCCACGTCGTCGATGTGGCGCATGAGCTCCTTGGGCGTGCGCGCGCGGTTGGGCGACCAGCGCGGGTCGACCGCCAAGAGCGCCGCGATGGCGTCGTCGGCCGCGGCGGAGCGCTTCAGGCCCACGGCGGCGAGCGCGCGCATGGCGTGGATGTCGCGAAAGAGCGACCACGCCTGGCGCTCGTCGGTGAAGGCCGGGCCTCGCTCGAATTCGGCGAGCGCGTCGTCGGCGTAGGACAGGCACTCGGTGAGGCGGTTCTCGGAGTACGCCGCGGCGGCATCGTCGAGGGCCGCGCGGGCCTTCTGCAGGCTACCCTCAGCGTCGCTGCTGGCCGCGCTGCGGGTGTCGAGCACCTTGACGCCGTGCCGGGCGACCGCCTGCTCGAGCGCGGCGCGCATGGCCTGGGTGGCCTCGCCGGAGAGGCCGCCGCGCGCCGCCGCGCCCAGGTACACCGGGCCGGCCAGCGCGGGCGCCGCCAGCGCGAGCACGGTCAGGGCGCACAGGGAGAGGCGGGCACGACGCACGAGGTCATGCTGCCCGGGGGATGGCGCGTGACGCAAGTCGCCGGAAACGCGACGCGGGCCGGCGGGATCCGTAGAATCTGGGGCGGATGTCCGACGACACCGACCGCGGGGGCGCGGAGCAGCTCGGCAGGTACACCCTGCTCCGCCGCATCGGCAAGGGCGGCATGGGTGAGGTGTGGCTGGCAAAGTCCACCGGCGCCCACGGCTTCGAGAAGCAGGTCGCCATCAAGCGCATCCTGCCGCAGTTCTCGTCGAACCCGCACATCGTCAACATGCTGGTCGACGAGGCGCGCATCTGCGTGCAGTTGTCGCACCCCAACGTCGTGCAGGTGCACGAGCTCGGCGAGGACCACGGCGAGTACTTCATCGCCATGGAGTTCGTCGACGGCCAGGCGCTCTCGCGGCTCATGCGGCGGCTACGCAAGCAAGGCAAGCGCCTCGACGTCCTCGAGGCCTGCTACATCGCCATCCAGCTCCTCGAGGGCTTGCACGCGGCGCACATCCAGAAGGATGCGCGCGGCAAGCCGGCGCACATCATCCACCGCGATGTGAGCCCACAGAACGTGCTGTTGGCGTCGAACGGCCAGGTCAAGGTCATCGACTTCGGCATCGCGCGCGCGCGCGAGCGCCTCGAGGTCACCCAGGGCGGCAACGTCAAGGGCAAGCTGCGCTACATGGCGCCAGAGCAGATCGCGCCAAAGACCGTCAAAGGCGCCGCGCTCGACCACCGCGTCGACATCTTCGCTGCCGGCATCGTGCTCTTCGAGATGCTGGCGGGGCGGCAGCGCTTCCCCGGCGACAACGAGATCGACCTGATGGACGCCATCCTCAAGGAGGACACGCCCGACCTGTGCCGCGAGGGGCTCGTCGATCGCCCGCTCATGGACATCCTCGACGCGGCGCTCGAGAAGGACCGCGAGCGGCGCTACCCCGACGCCGCCGCCTTCGCCGCCCAGCTCAGGAGCTACCTGTACAAGCGCGACCCCGGCTTCACGGCGGAGCGCATCGCCAAGCGGCTGCGCGAGGCGTTTTCGAGCGGCGGCGACGCCGAGCGCAGCGATCCGCGCCGCGAGGCCACCGAGGCCGCACAGCGCGACGTCGACACCGGGGGCGCGACACCGTTGCACGGCGCCGACACCACGGATCACGAGGCCACGCTCACCGCCTACCGCCCACGGGAGACGCGCGCCCCCGCCTCCGGCCGCCCGGCGGCGGCGCTCGACGACGCCGCGGGGCCAAGCGACCCGACGCGGCTGCGCAAGAGGGGGCGCGGGCCTGGGCGCGCGCTGCGGACCCTGGCGGCAGGGCTTGCCCTGGGCGCCCTGGCGCTCGGCGGGCTCTACCTCGCCTTCCGCCCGCGGGTGCCCGCGCCGGAGCCAAGCACGACCGGAACCCCCGCCACCCCGCCGCGGGACCCAACAACCGGGGACCCGGCGGCGCCCACCGCAACGCCGCCCGCGCCCCCCGGGCTCGCGCCAGAGGGCGCCGGCGTCATTCTCACGGTCGTGGCCGTGCCCGCGACCGCCCGCATCTCGCTCGCCTCGCAGCCCGATCCCAAGTTCGTGTCGCCGGCGCAGCTCAAGCTCCTGCGCGGCGAGGCTGTCCAGGTGGTGGTCGAGGCCGACGGCTACGTGGGCGCGCGCCACACCGTGGTGGCCGACCGAAGCCAACAGCTCAGCGTGGTGCTCGAGGCGCTGCCCGTGGACCTGGTGCTGCACGTGTACCCGAGCGACGCCGTCGTGACGGTCGACGGCGCGCCGGCCAAGCCGGGCATGAAGGTGCGTCCGGGCGTACCCCTCGAGGTGCGGGCCGAGCACCCCTTCGCCGTCACGCGGGCCGTCACGCTGACGCCCGTGCCGGCGCAGCCCCTGGTGGTCGAGCTCCGCCTCGAGGAGGTCGAGGCGCGCAAGGGCGCGCGCATGGCCAAGGGGACCATCGCCATCGACTCCCGGCCCATCGGCGCCGACATCTGGGTGGACGGCCGCAAGGTGTCGGGGCTGACCCCGCATAACGAGCCCGTGCTTGCAGGCACCCACCGCGTCACCGTGCGCCTGGGCAACAGCGAGCAGAGCTTCTCGGTCACCGTGAAAGACGGCGAGCGCATCAACCTGTCAGCCCAGCTCGAGTAGGGCCCGGGCGGCGGTGAGGCCGATTGCCTCGTCCGAACGCGGAGATCCTGATGTGTGACGCAGGGCGCAAGTGTAGGCAACGGTCCCACAGGTGCGTCCGATACCTCAGCCAACAACTACGGGAGAGGGAACCATGAGCGTCACCAGCGTCAAGAAGGCCATCAGCAGCGCACTCGCCGACCGCCACGTCACCAAGGCGGAGATCGGCAGCATCCTCAAGGCCACCAAGCCGACGGTCTCGAACGTCGAGGCCAAGGCCCTCGAGGACCTGCACCGCATGGTCACCACCGCGCCCTCGGCCCCGCCGGGCGCCGTCATCTGCTTCCCCACCACCATCGAGCGCGGCGCCCTCGACGATCTGAACAAGTTCATCGGCGAGAAGAACCTGCCCATCGGCAGCCACGAAGCGGTCATGCGCGACGGCATCAACAGCTTCCTGTCGCGCGCCCGCCTGGGCACGCCCAAGACCGAGCTGCCGAAGAGCCTGTCGAAGCTGATGGAGCTCGAGCTGCACACCGGCCCGCAGCCCCTCGGCGGCTGGCAGCAGAAGGCCTACGTGGACGTGGCCAAGAAGCGCTTCTACCTGGTGGAGACGCGCCCCACGCTGACCGACAACACCCGCGTGTGGGGCCCGCTGGCCCTGCCCAAGGCCGAGGCGCCCGCGCAGACCACCGTGACCCCGGCGCGCGCCGATGAGCTGCGCCGCGAATTCGGCTCGCTCAGCCAGCGCGGCCTCATCCACTACAAGCGCGACGGGCTGCCGCTCGGCGTGCGCATGGTCGAGGTGCCGCTCATGCAGGAGCGTCACCCGGACGGCTACGCCTACTCGGCGCTCATCCCCGTGGGTGCGCTCTCGCCGACGGCGCCCATGGCCGATCCGAACAAGGTCAAGGAGTTCTACGTGCGCCGCACCGGCGGCATCGCGGGGCTCACGGACTACGCGGGCCCGTTCACGGTCTGAGCGTCACGCGAGTCGAATGCTCGCGCTCCTGGTGAGCGCGACGCCCGTGGGCGGCACTAGCGTGCCGCCCACGTTCTTTTTGGGGCCCGGGCCGCCTGATCCGGCAACCGCCGGAGTGTTGCGAATTCAAGGTGTTGCGATATGTCATACGACAGTTTTTGACGGGTATTTCGCCATGGGTGAGAGCGCAGGAGCCCACCCATGCAAAGCATCGCCACCGTCACGAGCCGCACGCCCACCACCCGCAACCACGCTGCCGAGCCGCTCGATGAGCTGGCGCTCGCCGCGCGCGCGGGCGATGCCCGAGCCATGGGCACCTTGCTTGCCCGCGTGAGCGCGCGCGTCCGCCCGCTGGTGCGCCACAAGATCGCGCTGCACGGCGCCGGCGTGCTCTCGATCGACGATGCCGACGACGTGGTGCAGGAGGTGGTGCTGGCGGCCTGGCGCTTCGACGTGCCCCGCTTCCGCCCCGAGCGCGGCTCCTTCGCCACCTTCTTGTCGCGCCGCCTCGCCTGGCACGTGCTCGACGCGGTCCGCCAGCGCGCGCGCCACGGCCACCTGAGCCTCGACGATCAGCCCGTCGAGGCCGCCGGCGACGCCGACCCCGAGACGCTGCTGGCGTCGGCCGCGCTCGAAACCAGCCTACAGATGCTGGTGCCGCAGCTCGAGCTCGCGCTCGCCGACCTCGATGACGTCGAGCGCTACGTGGTGCAGCGCCACGACCTCGAGGGCGCCCGCCTCAGCGACGTGGCCAGCGAGCTCGGACGCAACGTGTCGAACGCGTGCCGCGCGCGCCAGCGGGCGCTCCGGCAGCTCTCCAAGAAGCTCGAGGCGCTCGCGGCATGACGACCTCGAGCGTGGTCACGCCGTGCGGGTGAGCGCGCGCAGGCCGGGCGCCTCGTGGCCGGAGGCCGCGACGTACTCGAGGTAGCCGCCGCCATACACGCGCGGCCCGCCATGCTCCGTCGAGCTCAGCTCGAGCACACGGTTCGAGAGCGCGGCCAGGAAGGCGCGATCGTGCGACACGAAGAGCATGGCGCCATCGAACTGTGCGAGCGCGCTCACCAACATCTCCTTGGTGGCCATGTCGAGGTGGTTGGTGGGCTCATCGAGCACCAAGAAGTTCGGCGGATCGAAGAGCATGAGCGCCAACACCAAACGCGCCTTCTCGCCGCCCGATAGCACCGAGCAGGGCTTCTCCACGTCGTCGCCAGAGAAGCCGAAGCAGCCCGCCAGCGCCCGCAGCGTACCGACCGTGGCGAGCGGGAACGCCGACTCGAGGGTCTGATAGACCGTGCGTGAGGGGTCGAGCACGTCCATGGCGTGCTGCGCGAAGTAGCCCATCTTGACGCTGGGGCCCAAGGTCACGGTGCCGCTGTCGGGCTCGGCGGCGCCTGCAACGAGCTTCAGCAGCGTCGACTTGCCGGCGCCGTTCTCACCCATGACGCACCAACGCTCCTTGCGCCGCACCAACAGGGCGAAGTGATCGTAGACGTGCTTCTTGCCCCACCCCTTCGACACGTCGCTGAGCTTGACGATCTCGTCGCCGGCGCGGGGCGGCTGCTTGAAGTCGAAGCTCTGGGCCTTGCGGCGGCGCGGCGGCTCGAGCTTGTCGATCTTGTCGAGCTTCTTGATGCGACTCTGCACCTGCGCGGCGTGCGACGCTCGAGCCTTGAAGCGCGCGATGAACTCGTGCTCCTTCTTGAGCATCGCCTGTTGACGATCGAACTGCGCCTGCGCCTCGCGGTCGCGAATGCGCCGCTGCTCCTCGTAGAAGTCGTAGTTGCCCGAGAAGGTGGTGAGCTCGCCGCCGTCGATCTCGATGATCTTGGTGACGATGCGGTTCATCAGCTCGCGATCGTGCGTGGTCATCACCAGCGCACCCTCGTACGCCCTGAGGAAGTCCTCGAGCCAGATGATGCTCTCGATGTCGAGGTGGTTCGAGGGCTCGTCGAGCAAGAGCAGGTCTGGGCGCATGACCAGGATGCGCGCCAGCGCCACGCGCATCTTCCAGCCACCCGATAGCTTGCCCACGTCGTCGTCGACGACATCGGGATCGAAGCCGAGGCCAGCGAGGATCTCGCGCGCGCGGCCCTCGAGCGCATAGCCGCCGAGCGAATCGAAGCGACCCTGCACGTCGCCGAAGCGCTCGATGAGCGCCTCCATTTCGTCGGCGCGCTCGGGATCGGCCAGCGCCGTCTCGAGCGCCTTGAGCTCCGCCATCAGGTCGCTCACCTGCCCCGCGCCATCAAGGGTAGCGGCCAGTACCGTCTTGCCCTTCATCTCACCCGTGTCTTGCGAGAAGTAGCCGATGGTGACGCCGCGCTCGACGACGACGTTGCCGCCGTCGGGCTCTTCCTCGCCCGTGATCATGCGAAAGATGGTGGACTTACCGGCGCCGTTTGGCCCCACCAGGCCGACCTTCTCACCACGGTTGACCGTGGCCGAGGTCTCCATGAACAGGAGCTGCTTGCCGTACGCCTTGCTGACGTTGTCGAGCGAGATCATGGTGCGGTCGACGGCCCGTCAGCGCAACACGAGCACGCGCGCGCTGCGCTGCACGTTCTCGAGCTCGTCGCCGCGCACGCCGCCGGCGACCAACACGCGGTCGTCGCCGAGCGCGGTCATGGTGAAGTCGAACTCGGTGCCGATGTCGGCCACGTCGGCGTCGAAGGCGCCGGTGGCAAAGTCGAGGGCGTCGCAGGTGGTGGTATCGACGCCGCCGCACACCAGCGCCGCGCACGACAAGGTCACCGCCTCGCAGCCGTAGCGCGCCGTGGGCAGGGGCGCGGCGGCGCGCCACTGGTCGGCGGCCGCATCGAAGCGCTGCACGTCGCTGAGCGCGCCACCCGCGTAGCCACCGAACACGAGCGCGTCACCCACGTCGTCGTTGGCGGCGCAGGCCGAGCGGCGCGCGCCGGGGATGGCGGGGCCCTGGCGCGCGCGACCGTCGGCGAAGATGACGTCGACCGCGTCGAGCGCGCTGGTGTAGTAGCCGCCGATCATGAGCGCGCGGCCGTCGGCCAGCGCGTGCGCGGTCGACGAACCCCGCGGCGGCACCACGTCGCTCGACGTGGAGCTGAGCGAGTCATCGCGCGGATCGAAGATCAGCACGCGCTGCGGGTAGCTCTCGGCGTTGTTCTGCCCACCGAAGATGACGACGCGGCCGTCGTCGGCGACGAAGGCGGCCGCGCCGGTGCGCGGCTCCGGCAGGTCGGGGCCCGCCGACCACGCGCCATTGTCCCAGATCTCGGTGCCGCGCACGCTGCCACCCTCGTTCTGGAAACCGCCGATGGCCAGCGCGCGGCCGTCGTCGAGCGCCACCAGTGTGAAGTCTTGACGCGGCGTGGCCATCGAGGCCGTGGCCGCGAAGGTCGCGCTCGCCGGGTCGAAGAGCTCGGCGCTGGCGATCGCCAGGTAGCTGTTGTCGTGGCCGCCCGCGATCAGCACCCGCCCGTCGGCCAGCAGCGCGGCAGCGTGGCGCGTGCGCGCAGCACCCATGGTGATGGGCTCGCCCGCAGCCACGGTGGCGCCGGTGCACTCCCCAAGCGGGTCATCGTCCTCGTCGAGGTCGATGGGGGGACGGGTGAGGAACAGCGTGTCGCAGCCGGCGCCGGCGAGCGAGGCGAGGAGGCACGACAGAGCGATCACAATGCGCTGCATGTTGGCGACGATCGCGCGTGGGCGGCCGCCGTCAACGCCCTGCGCGGCGTTTCTTCCGGTTGGCGTCAGCGCGACGCCTTGCCTTCGATTCGCCGTGCGGCGACAACTGCCTCGTGGCGCGCACGCGACGGCAACCGAAGGACGTGGTGCTCTTGCAGCTCGCCATCCTGCTGTCGCGCGGCGTCGAGCTCAGCTACCAACGCCTGGCCGACGAGTTCCTGCTCGAGCGACGCACGGCCGAGCGCTATCTGCGCGACCTGCGCCACAGCGGCCTGCCCGTGGTGACCGAGCGCGACGGCCGCAGCGCGCGCTTCACGCTCGATCGCCGGCGCGCGCGCTTCGATGTCGAGGCCATCGACGTGCCGCCGTCGGCGGCGCGCTCGTTGTCGCTCTTGATGGTGGCGGCGCAGCTCCTGCCCGCGCACCTCGGCGTACGCGAGGCGGTCGATCGCACCGTGCGCGCCGCGCTACGCCTGCGCGGCATGAAGGCCGCCGCCGAGCTGCGCCGCCTCGAGGACGCGGTGCTGGTGCTCGAAAACGACGCCAAGGACTACCAGGGCAAAGCCGAGGTCTTCGCCGTGCTGGTGGACGCGGTGCTCGAGGGCCAGCGCGTCACGGTGCGCTACCGATCACCGAAGGGCAGCACCAGCGTCGAGGAGCAGTTCTTCCCGGCCAGCATCGGCTTGTACAAGGGCGGGCTCTACGTGCTCGCCGTGCCCGCGGGCGACGACGGCACCGGCGCCACCTGGCGCGCGCTCGAGCGCGTCGAAGGCATGCCGCACGTCGACCGACGCAGCACGCTGAAGGCCGAGGTACGGCGGCGCGCCATCGCCGAGGCGCGCGCGCGCTGGGGACCGGCGCGCCCGCGCGGGCGCGAACAGGTGATCACGCTGCACTTCGGCGCCGCGGCGGCCCCCTACGTGCTCGCCCGCCCCTGGCACGAGCGCGCCGAAGCCGAGCTGTGGCCGCAAGCGCAGGGCGGCGGCCTGCGCATGTCGCTGCGCCTCTCGGGGCAGACCGACATGTTCGAGTCGTGGGTCAAGTCGTGGGGCGCCGAGGTCCAGGTGCTCCGGCCGCGCGACATGGCGGAGCGCATCGCCGCCGATCTCGCGAGCGCCGCCCTGCGCCACCGCGAGGCCGCCGCCCGCTTCGCCCGCGACGTCGACGCTGATTGACGCACCGCGCGGCAGCGGCGCCGGTCGTCGGTTGCAGGCGCGGGCGCGTGTGCCATCGTCACGCCGTGCGCATCGTGCTGCTCTCGTGGTTCGGCGTCGCGTTGGCGTCGTGCTCCCCGCCGCCCCTCGACATCCCCGACGGCTGCTCGCCGCTCGGCGTCGGTGTCGACTGCGGTGTCCCCTATCCGAGCGACGTGTTCCTCGTCGACGATCCCGCCCTGCCCACGGGCAAGCGCGTGGCCTTTGGGGGCGCCGCCAAGCTCTTGACGCAGAGCGGGCTGACCGCCGACGTGTTCGACACCTGGGCGCCCGACGGCTTCTCGCCGGTCACCCCCATGGTCGCCGCCTTTGGCGTCGCCGTTGATCCTGCGAGCGTGCCCGGCTTCGCCGCCGACCCGGCGGCCACGCTCGCGCCTGGCGCCGCCACCGCGCTCATCGATGCGGACACGGGTGCGCGCATCGCGCACTACGTCGACGTCGATCCCCGCGCCACCGACGACGCGCGCCGTGCCGTCACCGTGCGTCCGCTGGGGCGCCTGCAGCCGCGCACGCGCTACATCGTGGCGCTGTCGGGGCTCACGCTGCCCGAGGGCGACGCGGCGCCGGCGCCGGAGGGGTTCCGGCGCCTGCGCGACGGACAGAGCGGCGCCGATCCCGCGCTCGCGGCGCTGGCGCCGCACTTCGACACCAAGGTGTTCCCGGTCATCGAGCGCGCCGGCATCGCGCGCGGCGCGCTCCAGCTCGCGTGGGATTTCACCACCGGCTCGGATGAGCGAACCACCGACGACATGCTGCGCGCCCGCGCTGCCGCGCTGGCGGCGCTCGACCTCGCGCCATCGGTGGTCACCATCGAGGCGGTGTTCGAAGACGACGACGTTGCCCTGGCCGTCCACGACCACGCCGAGCTCACCTGGCGCATGATCTACGGCTCATTCTCGGCGCCGCGCGTGGTGGTGGCCAACGAGCCGGGCACCCAACTCTTGCGTGACAGCAACGGCGTGCCCACGGCCGAGGGCACCATCGAGGTGCCGTTCATCGCGGTGGTGCCGGCGAGCGTGCGCGACGGCGCTGCGGGTATCCCGGTGCTGTTCGGCCACGGCTTCTTCGGTGGGCGCGACGAGCTCGAGGGCTTCGCGGCGCGCAACATCATGAACGAGGTGGGCGGGGTCGGCTTCGCCATCGACTGGCAAGGCATGAGCGATCAAGACATCGGCCGCGTCGTCGCCACCGTGGGCGGCGAGGTCGACAAGAGCATCGACTTCGCCGAGCGGGTTCCCCAAGCCATAGTCAACTGGCATGCGCTGTCGCGCGCGCTCGACGAGGGCACCTTCTTCGCGCACGACGCGTTTACGCGCCCGCCGCGCCGACCAGGCCGCGACGAGGCGCGCGTGCCGGTCATCGACCTGTCGCGCCCGCGCTGCTTCATCGGCATCAGCATGGGCCACATCCTCGGCGGCACCATGACCGCCCTCAACCCCGACGTCGAGCGCGTGGCGCTGCAAGTCGGCGGCGCCGCGTTCTCGACCATGATGTTCCGTGCGCGGCCGTTCACGCGCTTCCTGTTCCTGATGGACCTGTCGATGCCCGACGCGCTCGATCAGCAGAAGCTGCACGCGCACATGCAGAGCCAGCTCGATCGCATCGACCCTGCCACCTACGCGCGCTACCTGCTCGACGACGAGTTGCCCATCGGTCCCGGCAACGCGCCGCGCGACCGACGCGTGCTCGTGCAAATGGGAGTCGGCGATCCGCAGGTGCCGAACGTCGGCACCGAGCTACATGCGCGCGCGCTGCGCTTGCCCGTGGTGGGCGGCAGCGCCAAGGGCCCCATCTTCGGCCTCGACGACGTCGCAGCCCCCTTGGCGGGCTCGGGGCTGTTCGCCTACGACTACGGCGTCGACACGGGTTTCTACGATTTGGCGACGCCCGCCGACGACGGCAACCCCGTGCATGAAGCCGTGCGGCGCAGCCCCGAGGCGCTCGCGCAGCTCCGCGCGTTCTTCCAAGACGGCGTCATCGTCAACCCTTGCGACGATCGCTGCGTCGTCGACGTGCCGGAGGGCACTCCCCAGTAGCGCGCCGCGATCGCGAGCTCAGGGTGGCGGCGGCGGCGGCGGTGCCTCGGCCGCCTTCTTGGCGGTGTCGAGGTCGGCCATCATCTGCTCGAGGTCGGCGCGCACCGCGTCGACATCGGGCCGGCGCTTGAGCGCGAACAAGTCGCGCTCAGCGCGCTCGAGATCGCCCTCCGCCAGGTACAAGCGAGCGCGGTCGAGCATGGCGTCGCGCGCTCCCTTCGAGTAGGGATCGACGTCGACCGCCTTGGTGTACAGGTCGACGGCCGTCACCGTATCGCTCGTGCGTCTGGCTTGCTTGCGCAGCTCGTCTTGCCGCTTGGCGAGATCGACGCCGGTGGCGGGAGACGGCGCGGCCGCCGGTGCCGGTGGCGTCACGGGGTTCGTCGCAGGGTCGGCCGCTGCGCCACCGTGGTCGGGCCCAGGCGTACCGTCGACGGGAGGCACCGGCTTCGGCTCGACCTTGGGAGCATCCGTGGTCGTCGGCGTGGCGGGCGGCGTGCTTGGCGCCACCGCGGGCGTGGGCGTGGGCGCAGGCGCAGGCGCCGGCATCACCTCGGATGAGCCAAAGCACAGGATGTGGCACGCCTTACCGGCGCCGATGAGCAGCCCCCACACGATCATGATCACGACGGCCAAGCGCCAGTGCTTCCGAGCGCCGATGGCGCCGTGCTTCTTCACCTGCTCCTGCAGCTCCTTGCGTCCTTTCTCGTCGAGCACCTTCTGCTTGACGGCCTGCTTGCCGGCCTCCAGCGCGATCTTGGCCGCCACCTTGGCGTCGCGTCGGCTCTCGTCGAGGCGCGCGCGCAGCTCCTCTTTCACGGCCTTCACGCCGCGGTCGCCGGTGAGCGAGCGGATGGTGTCGCGCCAGGCCTGGCGCAGGAACCTGATGGCGGCCTCGAGCGAGTCCTTCGGCGGCGGCAGCGGCAGCTCGTCGGGCAGGGCCTGCGAAGCCTCGGGGTGCGCGGTGGCGGGCGTGGCAGGTTCTGCCATGGGAGCGGCGGCGAGCACCGCGCCGCCGACCGCGTGGCGGCTCTTGCGCGGACCGACGTCGTCGAGCTCGAGGGACCCAGCTTCGGCGCCTTGGGCCGGCGGCGTGTCGCGGGGCGGGTTCGTGCCCGAGCCCACCCGCATGCTCGGACGCATGGCGGGCGCGCGCGTCGCCACCGCTTGTTCTTCCACCGCGGCACGGGCGGCGTCGCGCATGTCGCTCGACGCCTCCACCGCCTGCTTGGCGGCCTGCGCGGCGTTGTCGAGCGCCATGCGCGAGAAGGGCGCGAGCGGATCGTTGCCGATGACTCGCTCCAGGCGCCCCTGCATGTGCGTGTCACCAGCCTGATAGCGCAGGTAACGCTTGGCGAAGCCCGCCATGTCGACGAGGTTGCGGTGGGAGGCCGACAGGTCCGCGAGGCGACGGAGCACCGCTGGCTGATCGGGCTTCTTGTCGAGCGCGGCCTCGAGCTCGAGGATCTGTTTGTCGTCGGGGCGCGTGAAACGGAAGCCATACTCGGCGCGCAATTGCGTGAGCCCGTTCATGCCATCGAAGCTGCTGGGGTCGAGCAGCGTGGCCTTGTAGTAGCGGAAGCACGCCTCAGCGCTCTCGGGCGGGACCTTCTGCATCAGCTTCTTGGCCCGCTCGACCTCGAGCACCGCCTGCGCCTTCGACAGCTCCTGCGCGGCCGCGACCGGATCGCGCGTGGCCGCGGCCACGGCGTCCGGGTGCTGCTTCTGCAAGAGGTCGGCGAGCGCCATCAGATCCTCGCGCGCCTCGGCGGCGGTTTGGTAGCGCTTGTTCTTGTCCTTCTCGAGCAGGCGCATCACCACCTTCTCGGCGGCGCCGGGCACCGTCGGGTTGGCGTCGAAGATGGGCCGCGCTTGCCCGCGCGCGATGGCGAACATCGTCGTCGACGGGTTCTCGTGGGCGTAGGGGTTGTAGCCGGCGAGCAGCTCGTAGAAGATGATGCCGGCCGCGAACAGGTCGCTCCTACCGTCGAGTTCTTGGCCGGTCGCCTGCTCCGGGCTCATATACGCTGGCGTCCCGAACAGTGCCCCGGTCTTCGTCAGCGTGCTGTCGGTCTGCGCCTTGGCGATTCCGAAGTCGCCAATCTTGACCACGCCCGTCGAGGTCAGCATCAAGTTCGCCGGCTTGAGGTCGCGGTGCACGAAGCCCTGCTTGTGCGCGGCGCCGAGGCCGTCGAGGAAGCCCATCATGATCGGCACCGCGAGCGCGGGCGGTAGCGGGCGATCCAGCGTCTTGAGCAACGCCGCCACCGTGCCGGCGTCGACGTACTCGCTGGCCATGTAATAGGTGCCGTTCTCCTCGCCGAAGTCGAAGACGCCGACGACGTTCTCGTGCGACAGCGAGATCGACGCCTTGATCTCGCGCTTGAAGCGCTCGACGAACACTTCGTCTTCGGCGAGGTGCGGCTCCATCAGCTTGAGGGCGCACGGGCGTCCCGTGCGCGTGTCGGTCGCGAGGTACACGGTGGCCATGCCGCCGCGGCCCAGCACTCGATCGATCTTGTAGCGCTTGATGGCCGCGATCTGGGCGATTCGCTTCATGCGCTGCTTTTGGTGCGCAACGTTTCCCTGGTCGTCAGCGTCACCGGCGGCCACGAACGATGCGGCGTCGGCAGCGTCGGCGGAGTCTGCGGCGCCCGGCGTGCCGGCCTGCGCATCGCCGTACACGGTGCTTTGGGCCACGGGCTCCGACACCGGCTTCTGGCGCGGCGGTGCCTTCTCCCAGTCGAGCTCGAGCGCCGGCAGGTCGCCGCCGCCGTCGAAGGACGGCTCGAACCCGGCCCCGAGCGAGGGAGGTGGAGCTGCGTCGTTCACGTCGACGTCGTCGATGAGGTCGTCGGCCGAGAGCGCGGCCAAGGCTCGCTGTTCGGTATCGGCAGGAAACGCCACGGGCGTGCCGGTGGCGCTGCGTCCGGGGCGACGACTGGGCGGCGGCGGCGTGAGCTGGGTAGGCGCCTCGTCGTCGACGGCGGGAGACCGAGCAAGCGGCCGTGACGCGCCTGCGCCTTGCATTGCCGGCGCGCCTGCCTGCGGCGTCAGCGGCTTCTGCGGTGTCAGCGGCTTCTGCGGCGTCAGCGGCTTCTGCGGTGTCAGCGGCTTCTGCGGTGTCAGCGGCTTCTGCGGCGTTAGCGGCTTCTGCGGCGGCTTCGCCTTGCTCGGTTCGCCCGGTGACGACGGCCCCACGGTCAACGCGCTGCCCGTGGTGTCGGATGCCGTGTGCGCCACCGCCGCCAGTGGTCCGGATGGCGCCGGACGCGCGGGAGCGGCTGGGCGCGCACCCGACGGCGACGGGCGCGTCGGACGAGGCAAGGGTGGAGGCGTCGGCAAGCGCGGCGGTCCCTCGGTGATGATGGTTGGCTTGGCTGCCAACTCGTCATGCAGCACACCGTCGGCGGGCGTCGCCAACGATGGCGGTCGGCGCACGCGCGCCGGCAGGCGCTCCGTGGCCATGTCATCGCTGGCGGCCAGGGCGGCTCGCGCGGCCACCGGCACCGCGGTGACCGCGCCGGTCCGCTGGCGCGCTCCGGGCTTCGGTGCGCTCGGCAGCGCGAAGGCTGGCACCGCGCTGGTGGGGTCGTCGAAGAGCGGCACATCGTCGCTGTCGTCGTTGGCGCTGTCGGCGCTCTCCTCCTCCGACGGCACCGTCGGCATCAGGATGGTGGCCGCGTCCGGCGCCTCGACGTCGAGAGGGTCGGCGCTCGGCGTGGGCGGCTGCCCCGCCGTGGTGCTTGGCTCCGGGTCCGTGTGCGTACCCGCTCCGCCGACGGTGGTCGCGGGCTCGTCGTCGTCGGCGGCGGGGGCCGGCAACAAGGTCGTCGCGCGCGCGAGGTCGGCGTTGAGCGCGAGGTAGGCATGGTGCGGCGGCAGCCCGAGGTTGGCGGCATCGGCGCCGACCTCCGGATCGCCGTACACCACGCACAGCCGGTTCGACGGGCCGGAGATCGGCACCGCGCCAAGGCGCTTGCACAGCGCAAGGTCGAGCCCGGGCGCAGCGGCGACCTTGGGCTGCCGCAGCCACGCCATCGGCGCCGGCGGCAGGCCGGTCACGGCACAGCACGCCTGCAAGACGTCGTGCGGAGGCAGCCCGAGCGCCACCAGCTGGTCGGCGATGTTGCCGACGGTCTTTGCGACCTTCTGCACGCGCGCGCCCTGCTCGGGCGTCACCCCGACACCAAGCTCCTCGGCGATCTGGTCGCGCACGTCTTGGGTCACGCCACGGCCTCCATCAAGGTCCCCCGCCGCCAGCGCTGGCCCCGTCGAGGATCAGCTGCAGGTCGCGCTCGAGGTCTTTGGTGTCGGCGCGGCGCTTGAGCTTTTGCACGTCGGCGCGCGCGTGCTCGCGGTCGCCGGTGGCGAGGTAGAGCTTGGCGCGCTCGAACAGCGCGTCGCGCGCCGCGATGCTCTGCGGATCGAGCTCGATGGCCTGCGAGTACATGCCGATGGCCATGGCGGGGTCCGTGTGGCGACGCGCCTCCTCCACGATCTCGATCTGCCGCGCGAGCGGGGACGCGTCACTGGCGGTGCCCTGCGCGACACCGGCGTCCGCTGCCGCCGCGTGATCGTGCAGCGCCTGCGGCGTCGATGGTTGGGCCGGCGTCTTCGGGGCCTCCGGCGGCGGCGGTACTTGCGGCAGCGCCACCGCAGCGGGCGGCGGGCGTTCCGGCGACTGCGCCAGCTTCGCAAGCCGGGTGGCGCGCATGCGGGTCACGCCAGCGCCCACGATGATGGCTACTGCGATGACCGTGGCGGCGACGAGGATCTGCTTGGAGCGTCGGTCCGTGCCTGCCGGAGCGGGCGCCTCGCCCCAGCTCGGCATCGGAGAGTCGATGCCCGGGATGTGGGGCTGGGGTGCCGGCGGGCGGGGCTCCTCGCCTTGAAGCTCGAGGCCGGCGCTGGGCGGCGGCGCCGAGCCCGCCCGCAGCACCTGCAAGCCTCCGACGACGCCGCCGCCGCGCCGGCCGGCGCGCGCGTCGAGCTCCTCCACCTGCGATGGGCGCTGCGGCGCGCGCTGCTCGAAGCGCAGGGGCGGCATGGCGCGCGGCGGCGGCGCCGACGGTGCCGGCAGCGGCGCCCGCGAGAAGTCCCGTTCGCGCTCATCGATGAAATCGAGGTGCGCGTTGTCGTCGTGCTGGGCGGACAGCGGTGCCGGATCGTCGGGCTCGCTGGGCTCGTCGTAGAGCGGCTGGAGCGCCGCGGGGTCGAGCGCCGACGGCGCGGGCGGCTCGGCCTCGGTGTCCTGGAGAGCTGGCGTGCGCGCCAGCCTGTCGTCGGGCGGGTGCAAGAGCATCACGCGCCCTTTGCGCGGCGGCGCAGGCGGATCGAGCGCCTCGTCGAAGCCAGGGATAGGTCGTCGCGCCTCGGCCTGTTCCGGCGCGTCGTCGAAGCCGGGGATGTGCCGCGCCGAGAAGCCAGCGGCAACTCGGGGGGCAGGCGGATCGGATCGCGGCGGATCGGCGTGCGGCGGATCGGCGACCCGCGCGGACGGCGTCGCCACGCGCGGCGGCGGCTCGGCGAGCACCGGCTTGCCCACGGCGGACAAGGCCGACGCCAGCGGCGACGGCCCCCGGCGCGCCACCGGCACGGGAACCACCTCCATCTCGGTGGCGGGTTGGTGCCGGGGCATCGGCTGCGTCGACGCCAGCTCCACCGGATCCTCGAGCTGCCGACGCGGCTGCGGCGGTCGCGTGGGGGCCCGCGGCAGCGGCGTGGGCCGACGCGGCGTGGCCGTGGGCCCCGGGTCGGTCAGCGGCACCGCCGCGGTCGGGCGCTTGGGCAGGGTCTTCGCGTCCACGGCCTGTTCTCGCGACGCGAGCACCGCGACATGCTCGGTGGGATCGTTGAAGTCGTTGTCGTCGCCGTTACCGTCGTCGCGGGCGGCGACCTTTGGTGGCGTCGTTGCCTTGGGCGCAGGCGCCGGCGTCACCGGCGACCTCCAGGCCGGAGCCTTCGACGAGCCCTCCTTCCAGGCCGGCGCCTTCGACGACGGCATGCTGGTCGCGGGGGGCTTCGGCGCGGAGGTCGGCGTTGCCGACGTCGTCGCAGCCGGGACCGCGGCCGCGAGCGGCGACAAGCGCGGTGCCGGTGTCTGCGGGGCCTTCGGCGCCGGCGACGACGCGGGGGACATCAAGGCCTCGAGGTCGCCCTTGGTGAGGGCCACGGTGGCGACGTCCTCGTAGTCGTCGTCATCCTCGGCCCTGGCCGTGGGGAGACGCAACGCGGGCTGCGGCCTCGACGGCGCCATTGGCGCTGGCCGCTGCGGTGTGGTTGCCGTCGCCGTGACGGTCGGCTCGACGGCGGCCCTCCCGGCAGGCGACACGAGGTCGACCTGTTCGGTGCGCAGCTCCTCGAAGCCGGCACCCTCGTCGCTCGCCGGTCCGGCGAGCCGGCCCTGGTTCGACGCGTGGGCCACCTGCCGCAGCGCGGCGGTGTTCATGGCGATGGTCGCGGGCGCGTCGTCATCGTCGGAGGGCGCGAGGGCAGGCGGCGGCAACGGCGGCGCGTCGCCCGGCACCGTGCGCGTCGCCTCGGCCACCTCGTCGAGCGCGGGATCGTCGTCGATCGCCAGGTCGTCGACCGAGCCCTTCGGCGCCTCGCTGCGGACGGCGAACGCCGCGCGGCGCGTCGGATCGGTCGGGAATGCCTCGGCGAGCGTGGGCTCGCTCGGCAAGAGCGCGAGCGCGCGTGCGAGCTGCGCCGGCATGGCCAGGAGCGGCCGATGCGGCGGCAGCCCGTGCATCGTGTGCTCCGCGGCAGCCACGGGGTCGCCGTAGGCAACGCAAAGCTCGGCACCATCCACGGCGACCGGCGCCGCGCCCACCTGACGAAAAAGCAAGCCGTCGTCGTAATCGACGGGAGGCGGGTGCGGGTCGCGCAACCACGACGGCTGCGCCTGGCGCACGCCGGTGGCAGCAGCGGCGCCATCGAGGATCGCCGATGCGGCATAGCCGAGCTCGAGCAACTGGAGCGCGAGATTGCCGGTGCGCGGGACGAGCGCGCGCGCCTTGCCGGCCAAATCGGCCGGACCGCGGCGCACCACTTCCTCCACGATCCTCGATCGCATCCCACGAGCTCCGAGCTTCCTTGAGAGCCTAGAGCGGCCACGCGCCCCGACGCGAATCCGTATCCGGGTTGCGGTGCTGACCATGATTCGGCAGACCAGGGCTCGTGACGACGCATCCGCCACTCGCCAAACGCCCGCTCATCGCCCTGGTTGCCCTGGCCGCAGCATCGGCGCTGTGGGCGCTGTTTTTATGGGGCCAGCTCATGCTCATCCGCTCTGGCGGCGCCGCTTTTTGCGCCGCGGAAGGGGCGGTGGACTGCGCCAGCGTGTGGGACAGCCCGCTTGCGTCGGCCGTCCACAGCATGACGCGCGTGCCGGTGGCAGGTTGGGGGCTGATGTGGGGGCTCATGGCCTTCGCGGTGTCGCTGGCCGCCCTCGGCGACCCCGACCGCGGCGTGGCGCGGGGCCTCGTGACCTCGCTGCGCCTGATCGGCATCGCGGGCGCGGCCTCGGTGGTGGGCCTGCTTGGCGCGAGCATCGCCGACGGCCACATCTGCACCGGCTGCATCGGCACCTACCTGGTGGTCGGCGCCTGGTCGGCGCTCGCGTTCGTGGGCACCAAGGGGCTCGGCTTCGCCGAACCCCAGCGCGGCGTCATGGTCACCGGTGCCGCGCTGGTGGCGAGCTACCTGGTGCTCTTGTACCCCGGCATGCACACGCCGCGATCCATGACCAGCCTCGGCAAGGAGGCGCTCGCCAAGGTGGGCAGCGGCAAGGCCGACCCCACCCCCGCAGCGGACCCCCACGCGGGCCACGACCACGGCCCCAACGTCGACCACGACGCCGCGCCAGGCCCGGTGGGCACCCGTCCCCTGGGGCCAAGCCCCTTCGACGGCCCGGGTACGGGCAACCCCGAGAACGACCAAGCGCTCGAAGCGCTCATGAGTGACCTGCCACCCGAGGCGCGGCAGCTCATGTCCGACTTCTTGCTGGAGTTCGAGAACGCCAAGCCCGCGGCGCAGGTGCCGCAGGGCCGTGTCGTGCTCGGCGATCCGGCGAGCGGCGTGCGCGTGGTTGACTGGACCGACCCGCTCTGCCCGCACTGCGCCGATTTGCACGCCGCCCTCGACGAGCTGCGCCGCATCACGCCCGGCGGCTTCGCCACCGAGCCACACCTGTTCCCTCTCGACGGCTTGTGCAACGGCGAGGTGCAGCGCAAGAGCGAGGGAGGCCCGGTACGATGCCTCGCGTCCAAGGCGCTCGTGTGCCTCGAGGGCGACCCCGACAAGTTCGCGCTCGGCCAGAAGGTGTTGTTCGAGAACCAGGCCGGGCTCACGCCCGAGCGCGTGTTCGAGGTGCTCAAGCCCTTCACCGATCGAAAGAAGCTCGATGCATGCATCGCTTCGCCAGACACGCAGGCGAAGCTCGACCTCGACATCGCGGCGGGGAAGGCCAACCGCCTCGAAGGAACACCGCTGGTGCTGCTCAACGGGCGCGAGGTCAAACCCTGGCCACCCCTCATCTACGCGCTCGCGCTCACGGGCGGCAAGACCAAGCACAGCGCCTTCAAGGTGCTGCCGCCGCCGAAGAACCGCCAAGGCCCGGTGCGGTAGCGCTAGAGCTCGTTTCAGAACCCCACCGAGCGGGCGCGCGCCCGGCGGGTGAGCACAAGGCGCGAGGAGCCGGCCATCCTCGACGGATGGTCGGCCCGCAGCAACGCAGTGATCGCCCGCCTGGCGCGATGCACGCGACGGGAGGGGTTTTGAAACGAGCTCTAGAGAGC
>JADZDP010000022.1 GCA_020850995.1 Deltaproteobacteria bacterium | reverse complement strand
TGCTCCGACATCCCGCGCTCGCGCGCCAACGGCTTCGACTACGACGGCACCACCAACACGGTCTCCTTCTTCGGCGCCTGCCGGCCCAAGAGCACCGAGCTCGACGTGCCCTTCGCGGTCTCCTACAAGTACTGGATCGAGGACAGCCCGAACCCCGACGGCAACAACGAGCAGTGCACCCCGCCCCTGGTGCTGGCGCCCAACGGCCAAGACTGCATTTGCCCCTCCGACTGCGGTCTTTCGGGTGGGCTCTCGCCCGGTCAGACCTGCAACGCCACTACCTGTGAGCCCGAGTGTCTGCCCGACTGCGGCGGCTGCTCGAACGGCGCTGTGTGCGACACCGGCAGCCCCACCTGCGCCTGCGAGTGCCCCGACGACTGCAACACCGGCGCGCCCTTGCCGCCGAGCCAGGTCTGCGATCCCGCGACCTGCTTGCCGGTGTGCGCGCCGGGCGGCTGCGCGGGCTCGCCACCCAACGGCAACCCCGGCTGGGTGTGCGGCGCCGGCTGCGAGTGGGAGTGCGCGGCCGACTGCGGCGACCCCGCTATCGGGGCCACCGAGCGCTGCAACCCGAGCACCTGCGCCGTCGAGTGCGCGCCCGACTGCAACGCGACCTGCGACGGGTATACCAACTGCAACAGCGATCCCGCGACCTGCGCGTGCGAGTGTGCCGAGAGCGCGAGCTGCGCCCCTGGCTACACCTTCAACCCCGACGACGCCGTGTGCGACTGTGTCTGCGACGCGGCCGCCCTCAACTGCCCGGCGACGCACAGCGCCAACCTGAGCGAGTGCCGCTGCGACTGCCTGCCGAGCTGTGGCGACGCGTGCGAAGCGGGCTTCATCTGCAATGAGCCCCTCTGCTCCTGCGTGCCCTTCGGCGGGTGACGACGAGGGCAGCGGGGCAGAAAAGGTGATTCGACGCTGAGCGCGCGCTAGACCGGGCAGGCTTGTGGTCGCGCGCGCTTCTGGTGACGGCGAGCTGCTTGTTCGGCAGCGGCCTGTGCGCGCTCGTCTACCAGACCGTGTGGCTGCGGGCCTTTCGCCTGGTGTTCGGCGCGTCCACGCCCTCGACCGCGGCGGTGCTCGCCATCTTCATGGGCGGCCTTGGCCTCGGCGGGCTCTTGCTCGGTCGCAAGGCAGAACAGAGCGAGCGGCCGCTCATGCTGTACGCGCGCCTCGAGCTCGGGGTGGCAGCCAGCGCGGCGGTGACGCCCTTGCTCCTCGACGTCGCGCGCGCGGCCTACCTCGGCGTCGGCGGCAGCGAGGCGCTGGGCGCGATCGGATCCACGATCGTGCGCTTGGCCCTCGCGACCGTGGTCCTGGGCGTGCCCGTGATCCTCATGGGCGGAACGCTGCCCGCTGCAGCGCGCGCGGTCACGCACGCGAGCGACATCGGCCGCCGCGGGCTCGCGGTGCTCTATGGCGTCAATACCCTCGGCGCCGTGTGCGGCGCGCTCTTGTCGACCTTCGCGCTCCTCGAGGTGTTCGGCGCGCGTCGTACGCTGTGGATCGCGTGTCTGCTCAACGCGCTGGTGGGCTTGGCTGCGCGCTCGGCGGGGCGCGCGCTCCCCCCGGTGCCCGCGGGCGCGCCCGCCGCGTCACCGTCGTCGCGCGGGCGGCGCGCGCTGTGGGTCCTCGCGGCCTCGTTCGTCACCGGCTTCGTCTTCCTCCTGGTGGAGCTGGTCTGGTACCGCATGGCAGCGCCGCTCCTCGGTGGCTCCACCTACTCCTTCGGGCTCTTGCTCGCGTGCGCGCTCTTTGGCATCGGTGCGGGTGGCGCGCTCTATGCGCTGGCACCGCCGCGCGAGGCAACGCCTGCGCGCTTCGCACTCACCTGCGCGCTCGAGGCGCTGTTCGTCATGCTGCCCTTCGCCATGGGCGATCAGCTCGCCTACCTCGCGTACCACTTGGCGGCGTGGGGGCAGGTGTCGTTCCCGCTCACGGTGCTGAGCTGGGGCGTCGTGGCGGCGCTCCTGGTGCTGCCCGCGTCGGTGGTCGCCGGCTATCAGTTCCCGCTCTTGTTGGCGCTCAAGGGCCGCGCCGACCACGACGTCGGGCGCGACAGCGGCGAGCTGTACGCCGCCAACACGCTCGGGTCCATCATCGGCTCACTGTCGGGCGGCTTTGGCGTCTTGCCGCTGCTCAGCGCGCTCGGCGCCTGGCGCCTGGTGGCCGCGCTCTTGCTCGCGGTCTCCGTGGTGGCGTCGGCGTTCGGCCGCCGCGAGCGCGGCATCGTCGTGCTGGCGGCGGCAGCGGCGCTGGCGGCGGCGCTCTGCTTCACCGCTGAGGGACCAAGCGCGGTGTGGCGCCACACCGCCGTGGGCGCTGGCCGCGCCGCGCTCAACGCATCCACGTGGAACGAGCTGCGCGCCATCGAGCACGAGCTGCGCCGCGGCATCATCGAAGAGCACGAAGGCCGTGAGTCGGCGCTCGGCATCAACGCGTCGGCGGGCGTGTCGCCGCTCGTGAACGGCAAGAGCGACGGTTCCTCCTACGCGGACGCCCCAACCGGCGTGGGCCTCGGCATCCTGCCGGCGGCCCTGCACGGCGCCGCCCGCACCGCCATCGTCATCGGCCTCGGCACCGGGCAAACGGCGGGCTGGCTCGGCGCCACGCCGGGGATCGAGCGCGTCGACGTCGTGGAGATCGAGCCGAGCATGACGCGCGTGGCCGAGCTGTGCGAGGCCACCAACCAGCGCGCGCTCGAAAACCCGCGCGTCAAGCTGCACATCGCCGATGGGCGCGAGCTCCTGCTCGTGACCAGCGAGCAGTACGACCTCATCGTGTCGGAGCCGTCGAACCCCTACCGCGCCGGCATCGCGAGCATGTACTCGCAGGACTTCTATCGGGGCATCGCCGCGCGCCTACGCCCGGGCGGCCTGCTCGCTCAGTGGGTGCAGGCCTACGAGATCGACGCACCCGCCGTGCACATGGTCGCCGCCACACTGCAGAGCGTGCTGCCGCACGTGTCCATCTGGCAGCTCGGCCCTGGCGACATGGTGTTCGTCGCCTCGGCCGAGCCCCTCGTCGTCGACGTGGCCGCGCTGCGCGCCCGCGCGGCGACCGAGCCTTACCGCACCGCGTTCGAGCGCATCATCGGCGTCAGCGGCGCCGAGGGCGTGCTCGCACTCGAGCTAGCCAACGAGCGCTTCGTGTCGGCGCTCGCTGCCGCGTACGCCGACGTCAACACCGACGACCAGCCGCTGCTCGAGTTCCGCTTCGCGCGCTCGGTGGGTCGCCGACGCGGCGAGGACCTGCGCGTTCCGCTCTTGGAGGCCGCGCACGCCCGTGGCGACAACCGCGCCGCGCTGCGCGGCGAGGTGTCGTGGGCCGCGGTGGACGCTCAGCGCGCACGTCCTTTCGCGTGGCGCAACGAGGTGCCGCCGGGCGTGCTGGCGGCGCTGCTTCCCGAGCACCTGCGAGCGTGGGCCATGGCGCGCCCGGCGCAGAGCGTGGCCGCGTTTGCCGCGCTCGATCGCGAGCTCGACGCCCTCGAGCTCACGGTGTACGCAGCGGCGCGTTCGTCGCTGGCCGCGAGCCCCGAGCAGCGCCTGGCGCTCGCTCGCGACCTCGAACAGGTGAGCGCTGCGGGCTTCGAGGCCGACGCGGCCTTCATCGCGGTCAACGCGGCCCTCACCGACGGGCGCGTCGCGGAGCTGCCGTCGCTCGTCGCTGCTGCCGGGCAGGCGGCGGCGCGCGACCCCTGGCCGGCGGATCGCATCGTGGTGCCGGTGTTGCAGCGCCTCGCCGCGCTCAACCGCGCCGGGCCAGCGCTCGTCGACGCGCTGGCGACGCCCTATGCCGCGTTCAACTTCCACGAGCTGCGCCGGGCGACGGCGGTGAGCATCGAGGCCCGCCTGGACGGCACCCGCCCGCAATGCCTTGAGCAGGTGAGCAGCTTCGAGCCATGGCCGCCCTGGCGCGGCGACTTTCTCGATCTCCGCCGGCGCTGCTATGAGCGCGCCCTCCCCGAGCAGGCCGCCGCTGCCCGCCATGACCTCGACGTCTTCCTTGGGCACGAGCCGGCGGGGTTCATGGTCGCGACCGGCTCACGCTGAAGCGCCAGCGCTGCGGGGCATCTCTTGGCGGAGACCGTGACGGTGAGCCGCAACCACAGGCGCGACCCAGCCTTTCGACGAGGCCGCAGTTGATCGCCGATCACAGGTCTCTGTTTAGAGCAGATCTCGGCGGGAGAAACGAAACGCCGCCGCCAACAAGAACGCACCCGCATAGAGCGCGCCGTACGCGGCGCGTTGTGCCAGGTCGGCCGGCGACGACGTCACCCCGTGCGCGAGCGGCGTCAGGTCGAAGGCCGGCAGGTGCGGCAGCACGGCATGGACACCCTTGAGGAGCGGCGTCGCGTCGCCGAACCTGCCGCGCTCGATGAGGCGACCAAGCTCCTCCGTGAGGCGGCCCAGGACGAAGATGGTGGTCGTGAACAGCGCGCTCATCGTCGACGACGAACCAACGCCGAAGAAGATGGCGATGGCGGCTATGATGAGCGCTTCGAAGCTGGCGAACAGCACGACACCGAACGAGAGCGCGGCATGGGGAGCACCAGAGAGCCACAACACACCACCCAGCAGGCCGCCGAGGCAGAGGTTCGACAACAGCACCAGCCCCACGGCGGTACCGAAGCGGCCGAGCACGTAGTCCACGCGAGCCAGCGGCCGCGCGGTCACCACGCTCGCCACCTTGGTCTCGATCTCACGAGTCACCGCGGTGATCGACACGACACCCGCCAGCACCGCGACCAAGAGGGCGATGAAGGCGCTGCCGACGTCAAGGAGCACGCGACCGCCCTCGCCCGCCGACATGCGATCGAAGGCCAGGGCTGCTCCCACCAGCGCCACGCCAGCGACGAGGATGTTCAGGTAGACGCGCGTGCGCAAGAGTTGCAGCACGCCGGCCCAGGCGAGCGAGGCGATCTGGCGTGCCCTCATGAGCTGCTCCGTCCAATGATGCCCAGGAGCCGGTCCTCGAGCGAGCGCCGTTCGGGCTCGAGCGCGATGATCGCCAGGCCCAGCCCGTGCGCCAGGCGTACCGCCTCTTCGCCGGTCGTTGCGGCGATACTCACCACCCACGTGTCGCTCTCGCGGCGCGCGTCGACGATGGCGCCACCGCTCGGCGGTGTCCCTTGGTCGGGCGCGCGCACCACCCACCGGCCCGTCGGCTCGCCCACCGCGCCCGCGGCGCCGCCCGTGTACACGATCGTGCCGGCGTCGATGACCACGACGTCGGTGCACAGGGCCTCCACGTCGGAGAGCACGTGCGACGAGAACAAGATGGTGCGGCCCGCGCTCGCCTGCTCGCGCAGGATCCGGCGCACGAGCTGGCGCCCCACGGGATCGAGGCCGCTCATGGGCTCGTCGAGGATGAGCAGCTCTGGCTCGGCGAGCAGCGCCAGGGCCAGGGTCAGCCTGGTCTGCATGCCCTTCGAGAAGGTCCCCACGCGCTCTCGGCGGCGCTGCGCCAGGCCGACCAGCTCGAGCAGCTCGTCGATGCGTCGGCCCGGATCACGCAGGACACACAGCGCCGCGTGCAGGCGCAGCACCTCGTCGGTGGTCAGTGTTGGTGGGAGGTAGGGGAGCTCGGGCATGTAGCCAAAGCGCCGGCGCACCGCCGCCTCGCGAGGATCGCCGCCCAACACGCGAATGGTACCGGCGGTGGGGCGCGCGCAGCCGATGATGTGCTTGATGGTCGTCGACTTGCCCGCGCCGTTGACGCCGACGAAGCCCACGGTGCGCCCGGCGTCGACCACGAAGGACACACGCTCGAGGAGCTTCTTCTTTCGGCCCCAGAACCCGACGGCAATGGACTTGTCGACGCCCTCGACGACGATGGGTGCGCTCACGGCGATCCCTCCGGTGGCGGGCAGGGCTCCAGCAGCGGGCGCCCACTGTCGACGCGCCAACACTGCCCCTCAGGGGCCCAAGGCTCGTCTGCCAGCAGGCCCGCGCCGCGCAGCTCGTCGAGGCTACCGTCCCTGCCCGTGCGCGTGCGAAAGGCGCCGGCCGCGGCGCGCAGCTGACCCTCCACGCACCCGAGCAGCATGCGATCGCGTCCGGCAAGAAACGCGGCGCGCTTGTGCGCGTCTTGGTGCGCGGCCAGCCCGGTCAGGTCGCGCAGCATCGCTGCGCAAGTGTGGCCCTGGTGCTCAAGCCGTTTTGCGAACTGCTCGAGGTAGGGCGGCGCACCAGGCAAGCGCGCCGCCTCGTGGTAGTGCTCGGCGGCGCTCGCAGGGTCGAGCATCGTGAAGTAGGCGATGAAGCCGCGCATGGCGGGGAGCGAGAAGCTCTCGGGCAGCGCGCGCTGCCCGCGCTCGAGCATGCGGTCTGCGGCAGGCGCGCGCGCGGGATCGCCGACCAACAGGAGCGCGCCAAAGTGATAGGGCGCCTCGAAGCGCGGGTCGAGGCGCGTGGTCAGATCGACCCAGTCCTCGAGGCCGGGCCAGCGCGCGGCCTCTTTCGTCGGGTTTCCGATGAGCTGCACGGTGCGCAGCCACGCCGCGTCGGCAGCGGCGTACGGGCGCCCAAGGGCCACGGCGCGGCTGATCGCTTCGGGTGGTGGACGCTCATCCGGCGCGGGCGGCAGCGCCGACGGCGACAACCAGACCGCGACGCCGAGAGCGACAGCTGCGAGCACAGCCCACATGGCGCGAAGTTACCAAGCGGAAAAAGAAAAAAAAGCTGCCCCGAGGGGCAGCTTTCGAACGTCTGCATGCGAGCCCGCGGCGCGCTAGAGACAGCCGTTGTTGGCGTTGGCCAGGTTGTTCGCTTCCGTGATCGTCCACGCGTCGTTGCTGAGGTCGGCCGTGTTGGAGTCAGCGTCCGCGGCGAAGGTCGTGGCGGAGACGCCGCTCACCCCGTAGGAGTAGCGCATCTTCGCGCCCTTGGGGATGAAGCCGATGGCCGTGGTGTTGGTGAGGTAGGTGTCGTACTCGCCGCGGTAGGCCTCGTTGGCGACGTAGAGCGCCTTCAGGTTGCCCTTCGCCTCCGACTGCTTCGATCGGCACTGGAACTTCACGAAGTTGGGGATGGCGATGGCGGCGAGGATGCCGATGATCGCCACGACGATCATCAGCTCGATCAGCGTGAATCCTTTGAGCAGCTTCTTCATTCCGGTATCTCCTAGTCTATCCCGCGGGCGGGGTGGGGCTCCTGTTGGCACCCTATGACAGCAGCACTCGTGCCAGCAAATTCGACCATCCAACTGGCCTCAGGCGCCGCGCGCTCCTTCGGGAGCGCCGCCCCTCGTCACTCTAGCGGCGGCGGGTGACGTTTTTGGGCCCGTGGTCAGAAGGTGTTACACACCGAGTTGATGGCGGTGATGTCGTTGTTCTGCGTAGTTTCCCATTGATCGTTGTTCATGTCGCCCTGGCCGTCGGCGACGGCGAGAAACGTGATCGCGGTCGCCGACGTCACCTCGAGCAGGTAGCGCGACTTGTCGCCGGTCTGAATCATGCCCATGAGGACGAGATCCGCCTCGACCCCCTTGAGGTACGTGTCGTGCTCGCCGCGGTAGGCCTCCTCAGCCACCACGATGGCCTTGAGCGCCGACTTGGCCTCGCCCTGCTTCGCTCGGCAGGTCATGGTCTGGTAGGCCGGAATGGCGATCGAGGCCAGAATGCCGATGATCGCCACGACAATCATGAGCTCGATGAGCGTGAAGCCGCGGCCAAGCGTGCGTTGCATGGTGCCTCTCAGACGGGTGCCCAGACGGGTGCCCAGAACATCCTTGCAGAGTCCGAGCCACCTTCGCCAGCGCGTTCGGGCACGAGGCAGGCCGTCGGGACCAAGGCGCGTCCAGCATTCCGACGCGTACGAGCCGATTCCTCGCCTCGCCGGACGGGTTCGGCGTACACTGCCCGCCGCCGCTCACGGCGTCCCCGGTGACGCACGGACCGCGCACGAGGTCTGAATGACGATGGCCCAATCGAAGGCCCCGCCGTTCACGCTGTACGAGTACCGCCCGTCGCCGTTTTGCATCGCGGTGCGTATCGGGCTGAACGAGTGTGACGTGACGTTTACGCCGCGCGAGGTCGACCTGACCAAGCCCCGCACGGCAGCCTTCCTCAAGCGAAGCCCCTTCGGCCGCTTGCCCGCCTTGGTCGAGCATCGCCCCGGGGGCGAGCTGGCCATCTTCGAGTCGCCAGCCATCCTGCTGTTCTTGGCCGAGCGCTTCCCACAGTCGCCGCTCGGGTTCACCGACCTCACGGCGCGGGGCGAGGCCTACTCCTGGCTCAGCTACATCAGCTCCGGCTTCGCCGAGGTGTTCTGGACCACCTTCTGCGAGACCCACGTCTTCGCCGACATCGAGCGGAGCCCGCGCGTCTTGGCGCGCGCGCGCCACGAGCTCGACCAGCACCTGGACGTGCTCGATCGCCACCTGGCGCGCCGCGCCTTTCTGGCGGGCGACTACTCGGTGGCCGACACGCTGTCGACGCCGTTGCTCGATCTGCTCGATCAGCTGTCCATCGACCTCGATGCGTTCCCGCGCGTGCGCTCGTGGCGCGATCGCCTGCGTGAGCGCCCGAGCTACAAGAGCGCCTGGCCGAGCGACGACGATTGAGCCGCCCATCGATGCCCTACCGCCGCCTGGGCGAGGCGGGCATCAAGGTGAGCGCGCTCTCGCTGGGTGGCTGGACCACGTTCGGCTCCAGTGTCGCCGATCAGAGCACAGTGTCGGCCATCCTGCGCGCAGCCTATGAAGCGGGGGTGACATTCTTCGACATCGCCGACGTGTACGCGCGTGGCGAGGCCGAGCGGGTCATGGGGACCGTGCTGCGCCAATTCCCGCGCCACGAGCTGGTGATCTCGTCCAAGGTCTATTGGCCCATGTCGGACGACGTCAACGACCGCGGGCTGTCGCGCAAGCACATCCTCGAGAGCATCGACAAGAGCCTTCGGCGCATCGGCACTGACTACCTCGATCTCTACTTCTGCCACCGCTTCGACCCCGACACGCCTCTCGAGGAGACGGCGCGCGCCATGGACGACCTGGTGCGGCAGGGCAAGGTCCTCTACTGGGGCACGAGCGAGTGGAGCGGCGCGCAGCTGCGCGCCGCGCACGCGCTCGCCGACCGCCGCAACCTCACGCCGCCCTCGGTGGAGCAGCCGCAGTACAACTTGCTCACGCGCGGCGCGGTGGAGCGCGACGTGGGCCCAGCCGCCGCCGAAACCGGCATGGGACTGGTGGTGTGGAGCCCGCTCGCCTCCGGCGTGCTGACGGGCAAGTACGACGACGGCATCCCGGCGGGCTCGCGCTTGGCGCGCATCGACTGGCTACGCGGCGCCGGTCTCTCCGAGGAGACCCGCGCGCGCGTTCGGCGCTTCGGCGAGCTGGCCGCCGAGGTGGGCACGAGTCGGGCGCGACTTGCGCTTGCCTGGTGCCTCGCGCAGCCCAACATCTCGAGCGTCATCACCGGCGCCACGGCGCTGTCGCAGCTCGAGGAGAACCTGGCGGCGTTGCAGCTGAGCGTGAACGACGAGCTGCGTGCGCGCCTCGACGCTATCTTTGGCCTGGTGTGACCGCGCCTCCCCGATCGCTCCCGGCCCTCTCCCCCCGCGACGGCGCCCGCGAGGCGCTCATCGCCACCGTGGTGCTGCTCGCCATGCTCGGCGGCGGCAAGCACCTGGTGCGCGCGGTGGGCATGGGCGAGATCGTGTTCACCATCATCGCGGGCTTTCAGATCTACGTGCCGCTGTGGCTCATCCAGCGCCGAGGCGAGGCGCCGGAGGCGTACGGCCTGCACGTGCACGGTCTGCTGCTCGGGCCGGTGGCGGCGCTGCGGCGACGACTGGTGCACGCTCGTCGTCGTCGTCGCCACAAGGGACGCTCGTCGCCCCTGGCGCGTGTGTTCGCGCTCTACGGGCGCGGCGCCACGCTGCGCGCGAGCCCGCTCGTGCGCGATCTCGGGCTCGCGCTGGCGCTCGCGCTCATCACCTTCCCGCCCTTCGCCATCGGCCACCACTTCTGGCAGCAGGCCTTTGGCGCCGGCCAGTTCCACTTCCGCGTCCCTGCCGACATCGTGGCCACGCTCGCCAAGAACGTCTTCCTGGTGGCCTTGCCGGAGGAGATGTTCTACCGCGGCTTCCTCGAGCACCGCCTCGAGCGCCTCTGGCCCACGCGCGCACACCTGTGGCTCATCCCGGTGTCGCGCACCGTCATCCTGGCGTCGGCCTTGTTCGCGCTCGGGCATTTCTTGGGCGAGTACCACCCGGCGCGCCTGGGCCCCTTCTTCCCGGCCTTCGTGTTCTCGGCGCTCACGAGGCGCGCGGGCTCCATCGCCGGCGCCGTCGTCTACCACGGCACCTCGAACGCGTTCTCCGCCCTGCTGTTGGCGGGCTACACGCACGGTTGAGGCGTGCAGCACGGCAACCAGGCGCCTCGGGGGCCGCGCGGCACATCCTCGACGCGCTCGACGCCGACCGTCACAGGAAGTCGAGGTTGACCTCGATGCCGAGCGTGGTGCCCTCGTTGACGATGTAGTCGTCGGGCGAGTCGCCCGCCGCCAGGTGCGCGCGCCAGGCGCGCCCCACCACGTGCAGCACATTGGCGACCAGCGCCACTCTGCCTTCGCCGGTGACGACGAAGCCGGGCCCCAGCAGGTTCGGGTGCAGGTAGTCGGAGATGCCTGCCTGTGTCGCCGTCACTGCGCCGCCCACCATGAGCACGAAGGCCGACGCGCCCACCGTGACCTGCGCGCTGTTGGCGCCGCGCACCGGGTCCATGGGGAATTGATCGCGGGCCTCGACGAAGGCGGTGAACAGCTCGGCGAAGCCGCCGCCGGCGCGCAGCGTGTAGCCCCACGAGGCCGGCCGCTCGACGTCGATCTTGGGCTTGCCGCCGGTGCCGAGCGACGCGACCCGCTCGATGGCGTAGAGCCGGTCGAAGTAGCGCGCCTGGTAGCCGTCGGTGCCGGCGTTGAGCTCGCTCGCAAGATCGAAGCGGAACCCCACGGCGTCGAACATGAGCTGCAGGCCCGGGTGCGCGCCCACGCCCACGCGCTGCGCGGCGCCCGCCGTGGCGCCGAGCGCGTTCACGTCGAGGTAGACGATGGTCTTCACCACCTGGTTGTCGAGGAACGCCCCCTCGTTGTCCCAGCCGGCCATCCACACGAGCCCGCTGGCGTCGCTCGCGCTGGGCGCGGCGGCGTCGACGGCGCCGGTGAGCCCGGTGACCCACATGCCGGCCACCTCGGTGCGTGGGTCGAGGTCGAGCTCGTTGGGCTGAAAGGTGGCGTCGGGTGCGACGAACCACATGATGGGTCGGCCGTACACGCGCGCCGCGGAGAAGGAGGGCGCGGCGAGCAGATCGCCGACGGCGACTTGGCCACCGAGGCCCGCGAGGTTGCCCTCGAGGAGCACGCCCGGCATGCGCGGCGCGCCGTCGGGGCTGTTGGTGTAGCGGTCGACGATGGACGCGTGGCCGATGGAGGTAGAGATGACGCCGAGCTGCAGCTGCGCCAGCTTGTCGGCCTCGCCGATGGCGAGGGTGGGGATGAGCGCCGAGAGGCCCTCGGCGTTCATGGGCTCCGCCAACAGCGCCGTCCCGGGCGGCGTGCCCACCGACGTGGCGGTGAAGCCGCTCGCGAAGGGCGTGGTGCCGAGGCCACTGCCGCCCACCAAGGCCCAGGGCAGGCGCCAGCGCAGCTTGAACAGGCGCCGGTCGTCGGTGACGGGGGAGCCGTACGACGCCGCCGTACCGTTCTTGCCCGAGTCCTGGGTTTGGCCGGCGCGCTCGAGCGCGCCCGCGCTGCCGAGCGCCACCGAGCTGTCGGCACGCAGGGCAGGCCCACCGAGGCAGGTGGCAACGAGCAGCGCGGCGCTCCACCATCGGACCCGCATCTTGTTATGTAGGCAGCAAAAGAAGCTCATCGGCCTCCCATCCTGGCTTGGCGCTCGCCGGCCCCTTCCGTGACGGCCCGGATCTCCCTGCCCTTCACCCCGCCCCTTCACGTCCCCGCCTGGATGGCTACGATACCTGATGTGACGGGTTTCGCCCGTCCACGGGTTGTGAGTCGCCTGGAAGCCAGGGCGCGACCGGAATCCTCCGGCGCGCACCTCCTCTCCGAGAGGCCGACGTGCTCGCACCCCGAAAGCGTTATGTCCGCCCACGCGGATCCCAACAAGAAGCAGGTCACGCTGCGCACGCTCCAGCAGATGAAGCGCGCGGGGCAGAAGATCACCATGCTGACTGCCTACGACGCGACCTTCGCGCGTCTGCTCGACGCCTCGGGCGTCGACGTGCTGCTGGTGGGCGACTCCTTGGGCATGGTGGTCAAGGGCGAACAGAACACGCTCGGCGTCACCATCGAGGAGGTGGCGTACCACACGGCCGCAGTGGCGCGGGCCACGTCCCACGCCCACGTCGTGGGCGACATGCCCTTCATGTCGTACCAGGCAAAGGTCGAAGACGCGCTCAAGAACGCGGCGCTCTTGCTGCGCGCGGGCGCGTCGTCGGTCAAGCTCGAGGGTGGCGCGTCCATCGCGCCCACCGTAGCCCGCATGGTTGAGGCCGGCATCCCGGTGATGGGGCACGTGGGCCTGATGCCCCAGAGCGTGCACGCCATGGGCGGCTTCGTGGTGCAGGGCAAGGACCCGGCCTCGCGCCAGCGCATCCTGGAGGACGCGCTCGCGCTGCAGCGCGCGGGCGCCTACGCCGTGGTGCTCGAGGGCATCCCTGCCGACCTGGCGGCCGAGATCACGGCGGCGCTCTCCATCCCCACCATCGGCATCGGCGCTGGGGCGGGCTGCGACGGGCAGGTGCTGGTGGTGTACGACCTGCTCGGCCTCAACCCGGCCTTCCAGCCGAAGTTCGTCAAGAAGTACCTCGACGGTGCGTCGCTGGTGCTGGACGCGTTCACGCGCTACGTCGCGGAGGTTCGCGGCGGCGCCTTCCCCGCCGCCGAGCACTCCTTCGGGGTAGGGTCCGGGCGCGATGGCGGAGCGAAAGCCACGACCTGAAGACGCCACGATCGCCGACAACCGGCGCTCGCGGCACGACTTCGAGATCCTCGACACGGTCGAGTGTGGCCTCGAGCTCAAGGGCGCCGAGGTGAAGTCGTTGCGCGCGCGCAACGTGTCGTTCGGCGACGCCTACGCCATGGTGAAGGGCGACGAGCTGTGGTTGCTCGGGCTCAAGATCGACCGCTTCAAGAACGCCAGCACCCACGAGGAGCTGGCCCCCGATCGCACGCGGCGCCTGTTGGCCAAGCCCGCCGAGATCGAGAAGCTGGCCAAGGCGGTGGCGCTCAAGGGCCACACCCTGGTGCCGCTCAAGCTCTACTTCAAGGGGCCGTGGGCCAAGGTGCTCCTGGGTGTGGGGCGCGGCAAGAGCCACGAGGACAAGCGCGAGACCGTCAAGCGCCGCGAGGCCGATCGCGAGATGGAGCGCGCGCTGCGGCGCGCGCGCTGACCGGGTAGCATTGCCAACGTGCGCCTCACGTCGTGTGCCTGCTGGCTGCTCCTGGTCGTCATCGGCTGTGCGGCTGGGGACTATCTTCCCAACGTCGTCGACCTCGACGCTGGGCCTGAGCTGGCGAGCGCCGAGGACTGCGGCCCGGGCAGCGACGCTGGCGACACGCCGTGCCCGCGGGGATTCGACGATCCCTGCGCTGCGCTGGTGGTGCGGACCTGCGAGCCCGCCTGTCACGAGGCGGCCGCGTGCCTGGCCGCCGAGCTCACGCGCGAGTACCAACCCGAACAGTGCCAGGCGGGCCTCGACAACGAGCTCACCTTTCCCGCGTGCAGCGTATCGCCCTGCCAGACGCTGGTGGAGCGCACCTGCGGCGGTGACGAGCCGACCGCCGCGTGCGTCGACAACCCGGGCTGCCAGCCCTCGCTGGTCTTGCGCGAGCGCGCCACCGACGCGGCGTCGTCGAGCGATGACATCGCGGATGCCGTGGCGGCTTGTCAGCAGGCGCTCGAAGACGCCGTGGTGTTCGCGCCCTGTCAGTGAGGGCTGCGCGCCTACAAGCGGGTGTGCTTCGCGAAGGGCAGCGCCCAGAGCTTGTCGCCCTTCTTCGCGCCGAGCGCCTTGGCGCTCTCCGCCGGGATCTCGACGGCCTTGCCGGCGCGCCCGAAGCGGAAGTCCGTGTAGATCGCTCGAAAGACGCCGAGCGCCTTGGCGCGCCCGCGCGGCGGTTCGAAGGCGACCAAACCGTCGGCGCTCTCGCCCGCGTTCTCCACGATGGTCCGGCGCTCCACCACCAGACAGCTCGCCTTGCGCGCGTGGGTCACCGGCCAGACCTCGTCGGTGCGGGCCTCGAAGTGGGGACCGCCGTCGAAGGGATCGACGCGCCCGAGCGGCTTGAACCCTACGCTCTCGAGCATCTTCTTCACGCCCTCGGTCTGCGGGCCGACCTTGCCGATGACCGCTTGCGCCGCGGGATCGAACAGCGACGCGTAGATCATCCCCGAGGGGAAGAGGTTGCGGATGAACTCCTTGTTGGTCTTCGAGATGCGGTCGGCCTCGGCATAGTCCATGGCGGTGAAGCGACGTCCGAGCGCCTCCCACAGCGCGCTCTTGCCGTCGTCGCTCAGGGGCGGCAGCAGCTCAGCGAGCACGCGGTCACGGAACGCGGCGCGGTGCATGGCGATGAACAAGAAGCGCACGAACGAGAGCTGCTTGCCGAGCTTGCCGGGGGCGCCACGATAGCGAGGATCGAGCACCAAGCCGCCGATCTCCGTGGGGCCTTCGTAGTCGAAGCCGATGCGCAGCACCTTGTGGCGAAAGTGGCGATCGGTGGTCTCGCTGTAGCGCTCTTCGTCGAGCACATCGAAGTAGATGTGCGGAGCGTCGCGCGTGCCATGGCGCGCGATGATCTGGCTGGTGCCCACCAGCCCGCGCGTGGCGGTGTCCTCCATCACGAAGAGGAACTCCCGGTCGAGCGGATCGGCGATGCGGCCCGCGAACGAGCGCTGCGAGACGTCGAGCAGCTTCTTGAGCGAGGGGAGATCGTCGGGGAGGTTGACGGTGTTCAGCACCGCCGCGAGCCGCCGGACGCTCTTCAGATCTGCCGGGGTCGCGCTGCGAATGACAAACACGCACGACAGGCTGTTGTCGCCCTTGGATCGTGTCAAGCAGTTTCGTCGCGACGCCAAGCGCGGCGCGATGCCGCGCCGGCGTCGCGTTCGCGCGTGCGCGTGATCCCTTTCGCCATGTGCGCGGTTGACACGCAACGCGTGTCCGGCTTTGTTCCGCTGCCCAAGGGGAGTGATTGATGTCCGCACCGCTGCACGTCGATCCTGATGGCCCCCAGATCAACGGTGAGCTGTTCGTGCGCGCCGAGCAGTGCGTCGCGCTCTTGCAGCGGCGCCTCATCAAGCCCATGAGCCGCGGTGGTCCGCGCAGCGACCTGACCTTGACGCAGTACCACGCCATGAGCTTCCTGGCCTCGCGCGGCAAGGCGAGCGTCACCGAGCTCAAGGACATGCTCGGCTTCGCGCAGAGCACCACCAGCGTCCTGGTCGACAAGCTGGTCAAGCTCGGCCTGGTCGAGAAGCGCCGCGACCGGCGCGACCACCGCGTGGCATGCGTGGTGCCCTTGCCCAAGGGGCTGCGCATGGTGCAGCGCTATCGCAAGAACGCCGAGCGCAACCTGCAGTGCTTGGTCGAGCACGTGGGTGATGAGGCCGTGCGCGACGTCTTTGAAGCGCTCGAGCGTGCCGCGATCGCCACCGCCCCGCTCGAGAATGCGGCCATCGCGCGCGCTGCGGTGGTCGCCGCCGCCGATGACGATGCCGGCGACGAGGCCTTCGCGCTGGAAGTGTCCGACCATGACTTCGACGACGCGCTCGACGCGGCGGAGTGACCATGCCCGCGAAGAAGGCAAAGAAAAGCGTTCGTAAGGCAACCGGCGCCAAGAAGAGCGCCGCCAAGAAGAGCGCCGCCAAGAAGAGCGCCGCCAAGAAGAGCGCCGCCAAGAAGAGCGCCGCCAAGAAGAGCAGCGCCAAGAAGAGCAGCGCCAAGAAGAGCACCGCCAAGAAGAGCACCGCCAAGAAGAGCAGCGCCAAGAAGAGCAGCGCCAAGAAGAGCAGCCCCAAGAAGAGCGTTGCCCCAAAGGCCCCCCCGCCACCGCAGCGAGCGGCGACGTCTGGGGCCAAGGCTGCGGCATCGACGGCATCGTTGCCGCGCACTCCCGCGGCAGCCACCAGCGCAGCGGCAGCGTTTCGCGGACCAAACCTGCAGCACCACGCCGTGTCGGTCGCGCAGATGGCGGCGGTGGCGACCGAGGGGCTCCGGTCCGACGGGGAGATCCTGCACGTGGACGCCGGTACCGTTGCGCCCTGCCGTCTGGTCGACCACGGCGGCAGCCGCTTCAGCCTGTGCCTCGATGACTACGCCATGCCGATGATGCCGTTGTTCGAGCAGCTTGGGCTGCAGGGTGGTGGCTACACCTGGGAGGCCGTGGTTCGATCGCTGGTCAAGCTGCGCCACCCCGACCTGGCGTCGCAGCTCAGCTACGACTCCGAGGCCGGCATGTTCGTCGCGCTGGGGCCGCGGCAGGCGCTGGTAACCGTCGCGCGCCTCTTGCAGGCGGCTATCGCTGACCCCTTGGTGCTGCGCACTGCCGTCGAACGCGCCGACCCCGACACCCTCGAATAGCTCACGCGTTGGACAGCGCGCGACGCATGGGCGCGCCCCTCGTGCGCCTCGTCCCCATCTCGGTGAGCGCGCTCATCGAGATGAGGGCGTCTCTGTCGGAGGGTCTGTCGCGCCCTCCGCCTGCACCGCACGCTGGCACCGTTCAACCTCTTGGGCGGGCGCGGGCCCACCCGCCCAAGCGGGCCCCGCTGGTCGTTGACCACCGATCGTGCGGGATCAGAGGTGTCGCTTTTCCTTGAGGTCGGCAAGGCGCTTGACGAAGCGCAGGAAGCCTGTGCCCTTGGCGCGGTCGAAGGCGTCGCGCCAGTCGGCGCGCGCGCCCTCGAGGTCGCCGGTGAGCGCGCGCGCCTCGGCGTGCGCGCCGAGCCCAAACAGCAGGACGCGGTTGGCGCCGAGCGAGCGCGCCGCATCGAGCCCCCGTTCGATGTCGGCGCGACCCTCGTCGACGTTGCCGAGGCGCACCAACGCCTGCCCTCGACAGATCGACGCCTCCGCCAAACGCAACGCGGCGCTGGCCTTCTCGGCAAGGTCGAATGCCTCATCCGCCTTCTCCCGCGCCGCGGCGTTGTCGCCGTCGCTGCCCTGCAGCAGCGCGCGATCGAGCAGCGTCTGCGATTCGACGATGCGCACGTAGGCGAGCACGTCGAGTTGGTTGAGCTCCTTCAGGATCTTCGCTGCGCGCTCGCATTGCCCGAGGGCGTCCGCGAAGCGGCCTTGGTCGCGCCGCACGACGCCGATGTTGCCGTGCGCGATCGCGAGCGACCGGCGATCGCCCGTGGGCTTGGCGAGCTCGAACATGCGTCGATAGGAGAGCTCGGCGTCTTCGTAGCGCCCCTCCTCGTGCGCGATGATGCCGAGCGAATTCACGTAGCTGATGATGCGCAGCTTCTCGCCACGCCCTTCAGCGCTCTTCAGCAGACGCTCGAAGTCCTCTTTGGCGTGCACCAGGTCACCCGAGGTAAGTCGGCGCTGTGCGATGGCGAAGCGGGCGCGCTCTTCCTCGAGCTCGTCGCCGATAGAACGCGCGAGCTCGAGAGCGTCGGAGTAGTAGCGCGCCGCCAGCTCGAACTGGCCGCGCTGCTCGTAGATGGAGCCGCACAGGCTCTTGGCGCGGCAGCGCAGCGCGTGGTTGCCGCCGCGCTCGGTCATGGCCAGCACCTCGCCGACGTGCGTGAGGGCCTCGTCGAGATCTCCGAGCACCCGCTCCGACGACGCGAGGCGCAGGAGCGTCTCGCTGACCAGGCGCGCATCGACCAAGGTGCGCATGCGCGGCAGGCGCCGGCGCGCGAGATCGACGCACTCGGTGTGCACGTTGACCGCGGCGAGCACATCGAGGCGGAGCAACACCAGCTCCACGTCGCATCGCTGCAATCGGACATCGCTCGGCTGCGCCTTCATCTGCGCTTGCAGGAGCTCCTGCGCCTCCCCCACGCGCTGGGCCGCGCTTTGCGTGGCGCTGGCGGCGAGCGACATGCGCGCGGCCTGCATCAGTTGCTCGATCGCCTTCACCAGATCGCCGCCCTGTTGGAAGTGGCGTGCCTGCTCCTCGGGATCGACTGGCCGCCGGTTGCGCTTGGCGTCTTCCTCGAGGCTTCGCGCCACCAACAGGTGCAGGTGTTGCCGCTTGTCGACGGTCAGCCCGGAGCGCAGCGCCGCGACGTCGGCTGCCTCCTTGAATCGGAAGAAGCTCTGCAGCTTGTCTTCGATGACGATCTCGCGCTTGAGCAGCTCGTCGAGCGCGTCGAGGAGCTCGTCCTCGCTGCGCAGAGCGATGCGCAAGAGGAGCGCGCTCGGCACACGCTCGCCCACGATGGCCATGCGCTCGGCGACGTCGCGCGCCACCTGGGACAAGCGGCCGATGCGACGCGCGCTCGGTTGCGCCGACTGGTCGGGGAGCGGGATGTCGGCGCGCGTAGCGTTCTTGACCGCCACCACGTCGTCGACGCCACTGTCGGCCACCGGCTCATCGTTGGCGCGGGCCGGCGGCGGCGCGACGGCGATACCCGCGTCGGCCGCCGACACCTTGGCCTTTGTGCGCGCGCGCTGCAGCACCCACTGTCGGCCTTTCCTGCGCAGCTCCCCGCTTTCGGCCCATGCTCGCACGCGCTCCTCGACCGCCCCCGGAATGCCCTCCGTCTCGCGGTGGAGGTAGTCGGCCAGCGCTTGCGCCACCTCGCCACCGCCGATCATCGAGGCAAGCATCTCTTGCACCTCGCCGGGGTCGAGTGCCGAGAGCGCGAGCGACAAGAAGCCCCGCTCCTGCGAGAGGCGCGACAGCAACGCGCGCGCCTCGTCGGCGCCGGTCTCGGCAGGATCGAGCGCGAACACCAGCGCCAGCGGCGAGAAGCGCTGCGCGGGCCCGTCGCCCGGGGGATCGGCGCGCGCCAGCGTATCGGCGAGGTGGCGCGTGAGCTGCAGCGACATCTCGTCGGCGGCATGGATCTCGTCGATGACCACGACACGGGGTTGTGCCGCGGCGCTGCGACCGAGGAAGGCCGTGACTGCGGAGAGGAAGCGCACCCGCTCACCCTGGGGATCGAGCTGCGGTGCGGGGCGCGGTCGCACCTCGGGCTCGAGGCGCTCGAGCGCACCGACGTGCCGCGCGAGTACGCGCGCTTCGTCGCCGAGCAGGCGGCGCAGCTCGTCGGCCGGCAGCGTGTCGGCGGCGCGCTGCACGAGCTGGTCGAGGATGTCGAGGTAGGGCTGATAGGGCAGGCCACCACCGCCACAGGTGCCCCACAGAAAGTCGATGTTTCGAGCCTTCGCCAGGCCCGACACCTCGCGCACCAAGCGCGTCTTGCCGATGCCGCGCGGACCGGTGAGCGCTACGATGGCGCCGCGCCCCGCCAAGAGCTGTTCCACCGACGTCAACAGCTGCCGCTGGGCCGACGCGCGGCCCACCAGCGAGGGCGCGAACAGCTGGTCCTTCGCGAGCTCGAACGGCAAGTCCTTGCTGGCCTTGGGCGCGGCCCGGTACTTGGTCGACATCTCCTCCGCGAAGCCGGTCATGGCCTCGCGAATGGCTGCCACGACGTCCTCCGCCGTCGGGAAGCGCTCGCGCGCGTCCTTCTTGATGAGCCGCTCGCACACGGCTTTCAGGCCCTTGTGTACCTCGGGGTTGAACTTGACGATGTCGGGTGGTGGTTTGCGTGCGTGGTGGTAGGCGTAGCCAACCGAGTTCTCCGAATAGAACGGGTGCCGGCCGGCCAAGAGCTCATAGAGGATGATGCCGAGGCAGTAGAGGTCGGCGCGCCCGTCGACCTCCGCGCCGAGGGCCTGTTCGGGCGACAGGTACTTGAAGGTGCCCACCACCATGCCGCCGGAGCTGTGCTCGGAGGCGCCGGAGAGCTGCTTGGCGATGCCGAAGTCCATCAGCTTCACCACGCCCGCCTTCGACACGAGGATGTTGTCGGGCTTGAGGTCGCGGTGGACGATGCGGTGCCGGTGAATCTCCGCGAGCGCGTACGCCACCTGCACGATGGCGTCGGCGAGCTTCTTGGTGCGCACCGGATCGTTGAGCCGTCGTCGTTGCTCCTCGGTGAGCAGGCCCGCCGGTGGCGGATCCTTGCCGCTCGGGACCACGGGCTCGTCGCCGTCGAGCCAGCGACGGACGTCGCGCCCCTCGATGAGCTCCATGGTGAAATAGGGGCAGCCCTCGTGCGTACCCGCGTCGAACACGCGGATCACGTTCGGGTGCTCGACGCGCTGCATGGCGCGGAACTCACGCTTGAAGCGCAGCTCCGAGTCGGCGCGCGCGAGCGCCTCGGGCGGGATCATCTTCAGGGCCATCAACTGGCCGTTGCGCGGGTCCTTGACCTTGTAGACGATGCCCATGCCACCGCGTCCGAGCTCGGCGACGATGTGGAAGCGACCGATGGTGCTGGACGACGCGGCCATCAGGCAGACGATCGGTCACCGGCCATGCTCTCGCAAGCCGATTCGTTACAGCGGAGCTCGGTTGCGTTGATCGGCCCCGGCGCAGGGACTTGCCGGCCGCCGGGCGGGTGGTGTGGAGCGTCAGCGCGGGGCCGAGCTCGCCTCGAGCATCAAGCGCAGGTGCTCGAGCTGCTCACCGTGGCTGGCCTCTTCCTGCACGAGCACACCGAAAAACTCCCGCAGGCGCGGGTCGGCGGCCTCGGCGGCGAGGCGCTGGTACTGCCCGCCGGCGCGGGCCTCCATCGAGATGGCGAACTGCAAGAGCTCCATAGCCGTGGAGGTCTCGCTGAGGCCGAGCTCCGCGAGCTGGGTCTCGAGCCGGCGACCGGCCTCGTGGCGCAGCCCGTTGATGAAGCCGACCTTGCCCAGCGCTCGCGAGGCGTCGCCACCGAGGCTTTCGAGCAGCTCCGTGAGCCGGCCGATGTGGCCCTCTTCGGTGGCGGCCAGCATGCGCAGCAGCCGCCGCGGCTCATCGTGCTCTACCCGGTTGGCGAGCCGCATGTACAGCGTCATGGCCGCGAGCTCGGCGAGGATGCTCTGCCGTACGAGCTGCTCCACGTCCCTCGCTGCTGGCGACATCGATCCCCCACGCGGGCACACCCTGCACCCATCGGCGACGAGTCAATGTGATGCCGGTCCGCGGAGCGCGTTGCGCGCGATCCTTGACCACCGCTCGGTCCGCCCGGTCAGCGCAGGCGGGCGCGGGCTTCGACGACGCGGTGCAGCGCCGCGGTGAGCTGCGCGTTCATGCCGCGCGCGGCCTCGATGGTGAGGCTCGCGGCGGCGGCCTTGGTGGCGCGCAACAGGCGCTCGATGTCGTCGAGGTCGCGACCCAGTGCCTCGAGGTCGACGGGGGCGTGCCGTGAGACCTCGAGCTCCGTGTCGACCCGCGTCGGATCGCGCGGACCGCGGTGTTGGCTTTCGGCGATGGCGAAGCCTGAGCCGCCCGAGCGCAGATCGGAGGCCGGACCGCCCGCGGGTATCGGCCCGCGCCAGGTGCGAACCTCCAGCGGCCGAGCGCCGGGCTCGAGGTCCGGTGGTCCGATGTCGCTGAAGGCCATCTTCATCACCTGCGTGGGCGCGCGATCCTCGTTGCCGTGCTCGGCGGCGCCGCCGAGCTCCCGCGACGCCGACGACGAATCCTCGACGGCATCGATGACGCTGATCTCGGCGGTGTCGGGATCGTTGGGGGCGGCGCTGTCGTCACGATAGGCCTCGCGCTTGCCGGTGGCTTCCAAGGGTTCGCTCGCCGGGTCGCTGACGGCGGGGACCACCGAGAGCTCCGTCGAGTCGGGCTGCGACGGCTTGCGGGTACTCGGGGGCTGCTTGGTGGCCACGGCGGCATCAGTGTAGCAGGCCCTCGACGGTGTGGCGCAGATAGCGCGCCGCCACCTCGAGCGTGCGCCGGCCGCCATCGCGCCCGAGCAGGGGGGCGACCTCCACCAGGTCGGCGCCCACCAGGCCAGGGGCGTGGCCGAGCTGGTCGATCAGGGAGCACAGCCAGTCGACGGCGAGCCCCTCGGGCTCGGGTGTGCCCGTGGCGTCGGCGTCGGCTGCGTCGGTACCGTCGATGTCGTTAGAGAGGTACACAGGCGTACCGAGCGCGCGCGCGGCGGCGACCAGCTCACGCATGCTCGTGTCGGGATCGCGGCGCACGTCGGAAGCCCACCACTGCCGCACGCCGAGCGTCTCCTCCCAGTGCTGCTTGGGGAAGCGCGTGGCTCGGATGCCTACCTGCAGGACCCGGCCGCCGCGCCCGAGCAGCTCATTGGCGCGCCACGTCCACGTCGCGAAGCAGGTCTTGATGCCCAGGCGCTCCTCGAGCAGGTCGGTGTGCGCATCGGACTGCAGGATGCCGAACGCCTTGCCGGCGTCGTGGAGCGCCTTGACGACCGGCCACGCCACCGAGTGATCGCCGCCAAGCACCAGCGGCTTGGCGCGCGGGTTCAGCCGTTGCACGAGCGCGAGCGCGCGCTCGGCGATGGAGAGGGGCGAGCAGGGGAGCGCGGCGCGGTCGACGTCGCTCACGTCGGGATAGAGCGCGCGGCGCGTGCGCGCGAGCTGCGCGTCGGCCAGCATGTCGTCCTCGAGGAGCTGCGGCACCACGAACACGTCACCGATGTCGACGACGCCGCGGTCGGCGCAGCGCGCCGCCCAACTCGGGTCGTCCAGCAGCAGACGCTCGCGCAGGGCCTGCGGCCCCAGGTTCGCGCCACGTCGAAAGCCCGCGCCGACGTCGGAGGGGACACCGAGCACCACCACCTTGGCGTCGGCGATGCGCGTCAGCGTCGCGTGGTACGCGCGCGTCACGTCGTCGTCGGAGTCGGCGCCGTAGAAGCGCCGCTGCAGCGCGAGCTGCTCGGCCTTGCCCGTCGACACCAGGAAGATGCCGCCGCCCGCGGGGCGCAACAGCAACTTCAGCTCGTCGAGCGGCGACATGCGCTCCTTGTAGCAGGGTGTGTCCACGACGGCGATGCCGTGGCGTGAGGGGTTGCGTCCGGCGCGTCGGCGCACCAGACAGCGCCGAGCGTTTTCGCCGAGGTCATCGATGTCCGAGCCCTACATTTTCCAGATGCGCGACCTGCGCAAAGTGCACCCCGGCGGCAAGGAGGTGCTCAAGGGCATCTACCTGAGCTTCTATCACGGGGCCAAGATCGGCGTCCTTGGCGCCAACGGCGCTGGTAAGTCCACGCTCCTGCGCATCATGGCTGGCATCGACAAGGAGTTCATGGGCGACGCCACCCTGCAGGAGGGCCGCACCGTCGGCTACCTGTCGCAGGAGCCTCAGCTCGAGGCCGGCAAGACCGTGCTCGAGAACATCGAGGGCGGTGTCAAGAAGATCCGCGACCTGCTCACCCGCTTTGACGAGGTCAACAACGCCTTCGCCGAGCCCGACGCGGACATGGACAAGCTGATGGCCGAGCAGGCGCGCCTGCAAGACGCCATCGATGCGGTCAGCGGTTGGGATCTGCAGCGCATCCTCGACGAGGCTATGGACGCGCTGCGTTGCCCGCCCGCAGATCAGAACGTCGACACGCTGTCGGGCGGCGAGCGGCGTCGCGTGGCGCTCTGCCGCCTGCTGCTCGAGAAGCCCGACATGCTGCTGCTGGACGAGCCCACCAACCACCTCGACGCCGAGAGCGTGGCCTGGCTCGAGCGCTTCTTGCACGACTTCAAGGGGACGGTGGTGTGCGTTACCCACGACCGTTACTTCCTCGACAACGTGGCCGGGTGGATCCTCGAGCTCGACCGCGGCGAGGGCATCCCCTGGCAGGGCAATTACTCCTCGTGGCTCGAGCAGAAGCAGAAGCGCCTCGCGCAAGAGGAGAAGAGCGAGAGCGCTCGCCAACGCGAGCTGGCGCGTGAGAGCGAGTGGGCCAAGGCGTCGCCGCGCGCGCGCCAGGCCAAGAACAAGGCGCGCTTGCAGCGCTACGACGAGCTGCTCGCCGAGAGCACCAAGGAGAAGGTCACGCAGGCGGACATCTACATCCCGCCGGGCCCGCGTCTTGGTGACGTCGTCATCGAGGCGCATGACGTTAAGATGGCCTATGGCGACAAGCTCTTGTACGAGCACCTGTCGTTCCGCCTGCCCCCCGCCGGCATCGTCGGCATCATCGGTCCGAACGGTGCCGGCAAGACCACGCTCTTCAAGCTCATCACCAGCCAGGAGAAGCCCCTCGAGGGCGAATGCAAGGTCGGCAGCACCGTCAAGCTGATGTACGTCGACCAGAGCCGCGACGCGCTCAAGGGCGACAACAACGTCTGGCAAGAGATCACCGGCGGCGCCGAGGTGCTCGAGCTCGGCCCAAAGAAGATGAACAGCCGCGCCTATTGCACCATCTTCAACTTCAAGGGCGGAGACCAGCAGAAGCTCGTCGGCACCTTGTCGGGCGGCGAGCGCAACCGCGTGCACCTCGCCAAGCTGTTGCGCAACGGCGGCAACGTGCTCCTGCTCGACGAGCCCACCAACGACCTCGACGTCGACACGCTGCGCGCGCTCGAAGAAGCCATCCTCGCCTTCGCCGGCTGCGTGGTGGTCATCACGCACGATCGCTGGTTCCTCGACCGCATCGCCACGCACATCCTCGCCTTCGAGGGCGACAGCCACGTGGAGTGGTTCGAGGGCACCTACAGCGAGTATGAAGCCGACAAGAAGAAGCGCCTGGGCGACGTGGGGCCCACGCGCATCAAATACAAGCCGCTGCCGCGCATGTGAGCTCGGGGATCACTTGAGCGGCGGCGCGCCGGCGATGGCAGCGCGCCGCTTGGTGGCCTCGGCGACGATGGCGGCGTCGCCGCCGATTTGGATGGCCTGCGCGAACGACGCCGCGGCGTCGAGCGGCTTGGGACCGGCGAGCGCGATGCCCATGGCGAGGTGAGCGTCGATCAGGCCGGGGCGCGCCGCCAGCACGCCGGCCAGCACCGCCTGCGCGCGCTCACCTTCACCTTTGCGGAACAGCGCCTCGCCCTCCCACGCGCGCAGCAGGGGGTCGGGCGAGCGCGCGTCGTCGACGGCGAGGGCCCGGTCGGCCTGCTTGCGCACCTCGGCGAGGTTGCCCGCCAGGCGCGCGAGCACCAGCCGCCCGCGCAGCACGTCGAGGTCGTCGGGGCTGAGGGTCTCGGCCTCTTTGATGGCCGCCTGCGCCGCCCGTGCGTTGCCCTCGCGCGCCGCCAATACTGCGCCCAGCGCCAGCGCGGCGGGGCTCTTGAAGCCGGTGCGCTCGAGCGAGTCGAGGTAGGTGCGCGTGAGCGCGAGGTCCTCGGCGTCGTAGCCGATGCGCGTGGCGGTCAGCGGTACGCGTGGGTCTCCGTTACTTGCTGCCACCGCGTCCTTGAGGGCGGCGCGCATGCCTTCGCGGTCGCCTTTGAGCAGGCGCGTGCGGGCGTCGACCAGCAGGACGTCGGGGTTCTGGGGCGCCTTGGCGCGCGCGGAGGTGGCGGCCTCGGCTGCGGCAGCGACGTCGCCACGCAAGAGCGCGTGCTCGGCCTTCCACACGTTCTCGATGACGCCCAGGCGCCCCTCGAGGTCCTTGGCGCCAGCAGCGTACTCGGCGCGCAGCCACACGTCGGGCGCCACCATCGGGTCGAGCTCGACGCGCCAGGGCAGGCCGGGCGCGGTCGCGTCGAGCACCAGGCGCCCAAATGGCAGCACCAGCGCGTCGCTGTCGGCGGCCGCGCCAGTCGCCCGGCCGTCGGGCTTGAGCGCGTCGGGTGGGAGCTGGCGCATGGCGCGCACGCGGGCGCGCGCCAGCAAGAGCTCGGGATCGGCCGCTGCTCCCTTGAGCGCCGCGGTCACGTGCTCCTCCGCGGCGGCGAGGTCCCCGCCGAGGAGCGCGAGCTCCGCTTGACGCGCGGCCAAGGTGGAGCTCTTTGGCGCCTCGGCCAAGACCCGCTTCCCGTGCGCCTGAGCTTGAGCGCCATCGCCGCGCGCGAGCGCCAGCGCCTCCAGGGTCCACGCGACCACAGCAGCGTCGCGCGGCGAGAGGTCGGCCGCGGCGCGCGCGGCTCGGGTCTCTGCCGCGCTCACCGGCACGCCGCGCGTCGTCACGGCCGCGCCGTCGTGCTCCTCGGGGCGGCCGCCCTTCGCACGCTCGTTCTTCGGCGTATCGTCGTCGTCGTCGTCACGGGCGGCCGCCGATGTGTTGGACGGGCCGTCGAACACGCTGGCCGTGACCAGCAGCGCCAGCGCCATGCCGTTGCCCGGCGAGCGAGCGAGCGCACGCTCGGCGAACACGCTGGCCGTGCCCGGCTCTCGGCGCGCGAGGGCGATGCGCGCCGCCGCGCTGGAGGTATAGGCGGGGGCATCGGGCCGCAGCGCCGCGCGCTGCGCTGCAGTCCAGGCCTCATCGAGGTGCCCGCGCTGCAGCTCCCGCGTGGCGCGCGCCATGAACACCGCGGGGTGCACCGTGGCCGCCTCGTCGTCCTTGTTGTCGTCGTCCTTCTTGTCGTCGTCCTTCTTGTCGTCGTCCTTCGTGTCGTTCTTCTTGTCGTCCTTGTTGTCGTCGTCCTTGTTGTCGTCGTCCTTCTTGCCGTCGCCTTTGGGGTGGTCGCCGCCGTCGTTGGGGTGCTCGCCCTTCTTTGGGTGCTCCGAGCCCGTCCCCTCCTCGGTGCCGCCCCCCGCTGCGGCGATCTCGGCGTCGAGGCCATCGGCGTCGGCGCCGAGGCGCGAGCCGATGGCCCGCGCCAACAGCGCCTCGGGCTGGGTCTTGGCGTCGGCGTTCGCCTTGGCGAGCCCTGCCAGCCGCTCGCGCTCGACCGCGCCGCCCCCGAAGTCCACCAGCAGCAGCGCGTCGACGAGCGCCCCGCGGGCAAGCTCGTCGGGATCGTCGCGATCTCGGGCGGCCGCTTCGGCGAGCGCGGCGCCATCGCCCAGATCGAGCGCGCGCTCGAGCTTGGCGCTCGACAGGAGGGCGCTGATCGGCAGCCGGCCCACCACGAGGGCGCCGGCGGCGATGCCGAGCGCGCCGGCGATGGCGAGCAGCGCCAACACCCGCGGCCTGTCGCTCGCGGGCTCTGGCATGCCCTTGAGCTTGTCGGCCGCCGGCTTCGGATCGTCCTTGCTCTTCTTCTTCTTCGCCACGTTGGCTCCAAGGCCCGCGGGCCCGCCCGCACGCTAGTGAATCCGGGGGCTTCGGGGCAAATGGTTCCGCCAGCCCCGGTCGACAGTTGCTGCGCGGCGCCAGTCTTGCGATCGTGGCGCCGATGAAGCTCTCCGAGCTCGAGGTCCTGAACCTCCACGCCCAAGGCGGCATGGCCGAGGTTTATCGTGCCCGCGTCGCCAACCCCGACGGCACGGAGAAGATCTATGCCGTCAAGAAGATCCTGCCGCAGTTCACCAAGGAGGCAGAGCTGGTGCGCATGTTCATCGAGGAGGCGCGCGTCGCCGCCTGCTTGAACTGCGAGCAGATCGTGCAGGTGTTCGACCTCGTGATGTCGGACAACGGCGAGTACTTCATCGTCATGGAGTTCGCCGACGGCAAGGACGTCGCCGACGTCATCTACTTTGCGGGGCAGCGCAAGAAGCGCCTGCCGATCTCGATGGCCGTGCAGGTGGCGCGCGACACGCTCAAGGCCCTGCACTACGCCTACAACGCCACCGACTCCGAGGGCCGCCAGCTCAAGCTGGTTCACCGCGACGTCAGCCCGCACAACATCATCGTCACCTACGAAGGCAAGGTGAAGCTGACCGACTTCGGCATCGCCAAGGTGCAGGCGTCGGCCAACAAGACCATGGCCGGCGTCATCAAGGGAAAGTTCGGCTACATGTCGCCCGAGCAAGCGCGCGGCAAGCCGCTCGATGGGCGCAGCGACCTGTTCAACGTCGGCATCGTGCTCTACGAGGCCTTCACCGGCGATCGACTGTTCCAGGGCGCGTCCGACCTCGACACGCTCGACAAGATGCGCGCCGCCGCCGTGCCGCGCCTGCCGGCAAACCTCGGTGTGCCGGCGGAGCTCGAGGCGCTCATGCGGCGCTCGCTCGAGCGTGACGCGGCGAACCGCCCGCCCGACGCGCAGACCTTCGAGCGCGAGCTGGCGGCCATCGCCGAGAAGCACCGCTTGATGACGCGCCCGAGCGAGATTGTCGCCACCATGCGCGAAGTGTTCCCGACAGAGATGCAGTCGAAGGTGCACGTGCCGGTGCAGACCCGGCACGTGGAGCTCAAGAGCCAGCTCTTCCGCGACGGCGCGCCCGCCATCCCTGCCGCGCGCGCGCCGGTGTCGGCGCCGGCGCCGCAGAAGGCCGCGCCCGCCGGTGCGCCGCCGCCCGCCACCGCGCTGCCCGCCGCCGTGCGCGCCGGCGACGCGCTGCCCTCGCAGCGCCCCAAGGGTGGCGGTGCCGCGGTGCGGGCCGGCGGTGGGGCGCGCGCGCTCGACGCACCGCCGGACCTCGCGCCCCCGGGCGCGGGCAGCGGCGCGCCAGCCGCCCATGACGACGACGCTGCGGGCGCCATGATGACCCGCGTGGAGGACGTTCCGCCGGGCCTGCGTGGCCCGCCGGCCACGCCGCGCTCCGATCCTCCACCGCGCGGTGGCGATGGCCGCAACGTGGTGGTGGCGGCCTCGCCCCAAGTGCGCACGCTGCATGGTGCCGCGGCTCCGCCAAACGGCGGGCAGGGCGCGTCGGCGCCTGCGGGCGCCCCGCCGCAGCCCTCGCCGCCGCCGATCCCGGATCCCCAGACCATCCCGCCCGAGACCATCGCGATCTCACCCGAGACCATCGTGATGCCCGCGGTGGGGCCTCCGCCTCCGCCGGCCTCGCTCGGCAAGCCGAGCGGAGCGCCGCCTCCGCCCGCAGCGCTCGCGAAGCCTTCGGGTCCGCCGCCGCCGCCCGCGGCCCTCGGGGCGCCCTCGGGACCGCCACCGCCGCCAGCGTCGATGCACGCGGTCAACGTGACGCCGCCGCCGCCCGCGTCGTCGCCGCGTCCGCCGCCGCCGCCACCGGCCGACCCGGCCACCATGCCGCCCACCGAGCAGCTCTCGACGCAGACGCCGTCGACTGCGGCGCAGCCGGCAGTACGCGTGGCAGCGCCACCGCCGGTGCCCGCGGTGCGCCGGCCGCCGGGCTTCTTGCCGGGGCCAACGCGCTACCTCGTGGCGGCCGCGCTCGCGGTGTGCGGCATGTTCCTCGGCGGCGGCCTGATGCTCGCGTCGCAGCTCGCCAGCGCGGGCGCCGTCGAGCCCGACCTGCGTACCCTGATGGTGCACACCATCCCGCCCGCGGCGTCCGTGGTGTTGAACGGCGACGAGCTCGGCGTCACGCCGCTGATCGTCGACCGGCGGCTCGAGGACGGCGTGCACACCGTGCGCTTGAGCGCAGCCAAGGGCAGCGCCATCTCCCGCAAGGTGCAGGCGCGGCCCGGCGAGCGCGCCGTCATCGTGGGCGCCAACCTGGTCACGGCCGGCGTGGTGCGCGTGGTGACGCGCCCGGCGGGCGCCGAGATCACTCTCGACGGCGACGAGGTGGGCAAGAGCCCCGTGACCATCGAGAAGGTGAGCACCGATCGGCCGCACGTCGTCGAGGCCACGCTCGAGGGCTTCAACCTCGAGAGCGCCAACGTGCCCACGGAGCGCGGCGAGGACTTCACGCTGTCGCTGACGCTGCCGTCGGCGCGAGGCAACGGCACCCTGGCCATCCGGGCGTCGTCGCCCGCGGAGGTGGAGCTCGACGGCGCGCCGTGGGGCACCACGGGACCAACGGCGCGGCCGTGCGCGCCGGGGCAGCACCGCGTGGTGGTGCGCGCCTTCGGATCGCAGCGGCCTCAGGCGTACACCGTCACGGTCCCGCCCAAGGGCGACGCGCGCTACTACTTCGAGCTCGGCGTGGGCGCCCCCGGATCGCCGCTGTGAGTCGCGGGGCCACCGTCATGGTGGCGCCGAGCCTGGTGGTCAGGCTCGATCCCGGGGTCGTCGTCGCCGTGGCGCGCACCGGTGCCGCAGAGCGCACCGTCGCGCTCGAGCCCGGCCGCCGCGTGGTGGTCGGCAACGACGAGGGCGCCGGGCTCCGCCTCGACGACCCCACCGTGAGCCGCAACCACGCTGCGTTCACGTTCGAGAACACCGAGATCCACGTGGAAGATCTCGGCTCCACCAACGGCACCTGGTTCGAGGGCGCGCGCATCCTCGACGCGCGCGTGCCCGTCGGCGCCACCGTGCAGCTCGGTCACACGCGCGTGCTGCTGCGCCCGCGCGAGGCGGAGCTGCATGCCCGGCAGGGCCGCAACTCTTTCGGCGAGATGGTGGGCGAAGACGCTCGCATGACCGAGATGTTCGCCTTGCTCGCCGACGTGGCGGCCGTGGACGCCACGGTCATCGTCACCGGCGAGACCGGCACCGGCAAGGAGCTGGTGGCGCGCGCCATCCACGACGCCTCGCCACGCGCGCGCAAGCCCTTCATGGTGTTCGACTGCACGGCGACTCCCAGGGACCTGGTCGAGAGCGCGCTGTTCGGTCACGTCAAGGGAGCGTTCACCGGCGCCACCGCGGCGCGCGACGGCGCGTTCCGGCGCGCGCAGGGCGGCACCATCTTCCTCGACGAGATCGGCGAGCTACCGCTCGACCTCCAGCCAAAGCTCTTGCGCGTGATCGAGAGTCGCACCGTGCAGCCCGTGGGCGGCGACGAGCCGCAGAAGGTCGACGTGCGCGTGGTGTGCGCGACGCACCGCGATCTCAAGGCCGAGGTGCGCGCCGGGCGCTTTCGCGAAGACCTCTACTTCCGCCTGGCGGTCATCAAGGTGCATATGCCGGCCTTGCGCGAACGGCCGGCGGACATCGTGGTGCTGGCCAAGCACTTCGCGCGCCTGTTCTCCGATCAGAGCAGCAGGGCGTCCGCGCGTCTCGACGAGGGGAGCCTGGTCAAGCTCGTCGACTACCGCTTCCCGGGCAACGTGCGCGAGCTGCGCAACCTGGTGGAGCGCGGCATCTCGCTCGCCAAGGGCCCGGTGGTCGACCTGTCGACGCACATCCCCCACGGGGAGAACACGCTGGTGACCGCGCCGCGCTCGCTGTCGAAGGGCGAGCCGGCCGACGACGCCAAGGGGCGCATCGAGGCGGCGCGCCTGGCGCTCGTCGATGCGCTGGCCGAGCCACATCCGTTCAAGGACGCCAAGGCGCTGGTGGTGGAGGCCTTCGAGCGTGCCTTCTTCGAAGGGCTGGTGGCGAAGGCAGGCCAGAGCCTGTCGCGCGCCGCCCAAATCGCGCAGATGGATCGCAAGCACCTGCGCGAGCTCTTGCGCAAATACGGGTTGCGCAACGAGGCCCCCGGCGACGAGGGGAACTGAGGGCCCATGCGAGGGCCCTGACCATCAGCGCGACAGTGCGCGCAGGAGCCGGGCGCGCGTGCGCGCCTCCGGCACGCGTACGTCGTCGATCAAACGCTTGGTCAGCTCGCGGTAGAGCGCGGCCAGGCGCGGGTCGCGCTCGTCGAGCGCGCGCAGGTGGCGGGCGAGCGTGTCGGCGTCGCCGCGGGCCACGGGCCCCGACAACGCGAGCCCCAGCTCAACCCGCTCGGCGTTGTCGGCCTGGGAGCGCAACAGGCGCGCCAGCGCCACTCGCGCAGTCGCCGCGGGTACGCCCGCGGCGCGCAGCAGTCGAACGCCCTCGGCTAAAAGCGCTACCGGCAGGTTGCCGGCCACCACCGCGCCGGCGTGATAGAGCGTGCGCGCCTCGTCGGTGACGCGGGCAGGCACGCAACCGATGCGCCGCGCCAGCGCAGCCAGGCGCGGCCCCGTCGACGGCGCTCGCGCATCCCACGCGATGAGCGTGCCGCGCGGGATCGGGTGGCGCCCGTCGAGCGAGGCCAAGGGGTGAAAGCTCGCGATGGCGGAGCGGTCCGCCAGGGGCGCGAGCACGTCGAGGCCGCGGGCGCCCGACAGGTGCGCGATCACGGGTGGCAGCGCGGGCCAGGCCGCGAGCGCGGCCACCACCTCGGGCAGCGCGTCGTCGGGGACCGCGAGGAACAGCGGCGCGCGGGTGAGCGCCGCCCGTTGTCGCGCGAGCGCGGGCACGCGGCGCGCGCGCGCGGCCACGGGGATGCGCGCGGCTGCGAACGACGCCAAGAGCGACCCGCCGGCCTTGCCGAGGCCGAGCACGGCGACCTCGCGCAGCGCCGAGCGCGCGCGCGTCAAGGTGCTTCGGCGCGCCGCTCGGCGCGCGTGGCACGCGCCAACAGCTTGCCGCCGCTCACCTGGAGCCGGATGCGCGCGCCCTCCGCCACCTCACCGCGCAGGATGGCGTCGGAGACCGGCGACTCGACCAAGCGCTGAATGAGCTGCCGCATGGGGCGCGCCCCGGTGGCCGCGTCGAACGATCCCTGGTCCACCAGGTGCCCGAGCACCTCGTCGTCGAAGCGCAGCGCGATGTTGCGGGTGGTCTCGAGCGCGCTCGATGACAGCCCAAGCAGCAGGCGCGCGATCTCGATGAGCTCGGCGCGCCCGAGCGGCGAGAACACCATCTTGTCCTCGATGCGCCCCCAGAGCTCGGCGGGCACGCTCTTCCTCGCCGCGTCGAGCACGGCCTCGATCTGCTTGGCGCTCAGCCGCGCCTCCTCGGGCCGGATGGTCGACGGGGCGCCGAAGCCCATGGGGCGCGCTCGCTGCGCAGCCGCCGCAGCGCCGAGGTTCGAGGTGAGCACGACCAGCGCGTGGCGGAAGGTGACCGTGCGCCCGCGCGCGTCGGTCAAGCGGCCCTCGTCGAGGATCTGCAAGAGGATGGGCAACACGTCGGGGTGGGCCTTCTCGACCTCGTCGAGCAACACCACGGCGTGCGGCCGCGCCCGTACCGCCTCGGTGAGCTGGCCGCCGTCTTGGAAGCCGACGTAGCCCGGCGGCGCGCCCACCAGGCGGGCGACGGTATGCGGCTCGGAGTACTCGCTCATGTCGAGCCGGATGAGCGCCTTCTGCGACCCGAACAGGAAGTCTGCCAGCGCCTTGGCGAGCTCGGTCTTGCCGACGCCCGAGGGGCCGAGGAACAGGAAGCTGCCGAGCGGCCGGTGCGTGGTGAAGCCCGCGTAGTTGCGCCGGATGGTGTTGGAGACGCGCGCGATGATGTCTTTGTGGCCCACCACGTGGCGCTCCAGGAAGGTCTCCATCTCGATGAAGCGCTTGGTGTCCTCGAGCAGCACGCGCTCGGCGGGGATCTTGGCGACGTCGGCACACACCCGCGCCACGTCCTCGCGGCTCACCACCTTCTTGCCCGCGCGGCGCGCGCGCGACATGGCGAGGTCGAGCAGGTCGAGCGCCTTGGCCGGCAGGCGCTTCTCGTGCAGGAAGCGCGACGAGAGCTGCACGGCGGCGAAGCGCGCGCTGTCGTCGGTGGTGAGCTGGTGGTGCCGCTCGTACAAGGGGGCTGCGCCGCGCACGATCTCGAGCGCGGCCGCGTCGTCGGGCTCGTCGACGACGATCTTGACGAAGCGTCGCTCGAGCGCGGGATCTTGCTCCACGTGCTTGCGGTACTCGTCGTGCGTGGTGCTGCCGATGCACGGGAAGTCGCCGCGCGCCAGCGCCGCCTTGAGCTCGTTGGCGGCGTCTTGCGGGCCGTCGCCGGTCGAGCCCGCGCCCATCAGCGTGTGGATCTCGTCGATGAAGACGATGATCTGCCCCTTGGCGCGCTGCACGTCGCGCTTGATGCCCTGCATGCGCTCGGAGAAGGAGCCGCGCAGCGACGTGCCCGCCACGATGCGGCCCATGTCGAGCTCGATGATGGTCTTGCCGAACAAGGGCGCGACGTCGAGGTCGGCGCGCACGATGCGCACCGCCAGGCCCTCGACGATGGCCGTCTTGCCCACGCCGGGCTCACCCACCAGACAGGGGTTGTTGGCGCGACGCTTGCCGAGCACGTCGATGAGCTGCTCGAGCTCGCGCGCGCGACCCACCGAGGGATCGAGGCCGCCGTTGGCCGCCACCGCGTTCAGGTTGCGCCCGAGCGCGGTGAGCCAGGGGAAGCGCTCGACGTCGAGGTCCCAGTCCGTGGGCGGCATGGTGGCCTGCGCGGGGATGGCGGCTTCCGGGCGGCGGCGGGCCTCGTCCTTGCGCGGCGGTGGCCGCGGCGGCTCGTCGGCGCCGGTGCGCTCGGCGCGCGGGGCCGGCGCCGGATCGGGCGCGGGCGCCGCTTCGGCGGCCACCTGCTCGACCACGCTGGCCGCGCTGCCGGCGGCATCGCCGTCGATGGTGGTCTTCTTTGGCACCACCCAATCGCCGCCGCGCACGTGACCAGTGGGCGCGCGCGGGCGCGCCGGCGGCGGGGCCGGGGGCTCGAGGCGGTTGGCCTCGTGGATCGGCTGCAGCAAGCGGCGCGGCAGCACGCCCGTGACGAAGGCGAGGGCGCGGTTGCGCAGCGGCCCGGTGTTGCCGAGGGCGCGCTCGAGGAGCGCGTAGGCACGTGCCTCGCGCACCTTGAGCACCGCCACCAGGAGGTGGAGCGTGTGCGTCTGGCGCGCGTCGCAGCGCAGCGCAGTCTCGTCGGCGAGGTCGAGCACCTGGCGCAGCACCGCAGCGGGCTCCTCGGTGCCGGGCTCTACCAGGGCCAGCAGCTTGTCCTCGTCGACGCCGTGCTCGCGGAGCACGAGCTCGGCCGGGTTTGGCACGGTGAAGAGCGACAAGAGCACGTGCGTGGTGGAGAGCGTGCGCCCCACGCCATCGGCGATGGCGCGCGCTTCCGTGAGGGCGCGCGCGAGGTCCGGTGCCGGCGGAGGACGGTTGGCGAGGAGGTTCGGGCGCATGCGCTGGATCTTCGCTCTCTGGGTCGTCACATCAGGCCAACAGGGGCCCGCTCGCTCGGATTCACGCCCCCGTGCCGCTGGTCACTCGCCCTCGCCCTCGCCTTCGCCCTCGCCCTCGCCTTCGCCTTCGCCTTCGCCCTCGCCCTCGCCCTCGCCTTCGCCCTCGCCCTCGGCGGCCGACTGGCAGGTGCCGGTGTCGTCGCCTGAGTTGGTGATGCACTCGAGGTCGTCGTCGCAGCGGCCATCGCAGTCCTCGCCGAGGCCCGGCGCGGCGAGGCACGCGCCTTGGGTGGGCTGGCCCTGGATCTCGACGCAGGTCACGCCCGCGCCGCAGGGATCGTCGGTGTCGGTGGTGAGGCATCCCGCGCGGCAGTAGGCGAGCTCAGGACCGTCACCGTCTTCGTCGACGCACACGGCCACCGCGTCGTTGCAGTGGCTCCCGCTGCGGCACGGCAGGCCGATGGCCCCCGGTACGCCACCGTCGAGCCCGAAGTACGCGTTGGGCGTCTCCGCCTCGCTGCGGCAGCCTGCGACGACGGCAGCGCCGAGCAAGCCGGCCATGGCGGCGATGAGGAGGAAGCCGGGCAAGCACCGCATGTGCACCTCGCGTCGAACGCGGTCGACGGGGCGCAGTGTACCGAAAAACCGATCACTGGTGGTACAGGCCGCGCTGGGCAATGAAGCGCAGCACCTCGTAGTCCACCAAACCGGAGACGTCGGCCCCCTCTGCGATCAGCGTGCGGATCTCAGTGCTCGACAAGAGCGGCAGGTCCACCTGCAGGCGCAGGCCCTCGGTGGGGTAGCCGCGCCTCGGCACGATCACCAGGCGGCTGAGGCGCTGCACCTCGTCTGGCTCCTTCCAGCGCGGCAGCTCCGCCACGATGTCGCTGCCCGCGATCCACACCGGCCGGATGCCGGGCCGGATGGCGTGCAGCGCCCGCAGCGTGTCGACCGTGTAGCTTGGTGTGCCGGGGGCGCGCGGCAGGCGCGCCTCGAGGTCGAGCACGGCCGCGCCGCCGGCCAGATGGCGGAACGCCAGGTGACACATACGCACGCGATCGTCGAAGCTCGCGAGCTTCTTGCCGAAGGCGTGATCGGCCGTGGGGATGACCCAGAGGTGATCGATCTCCTCGGTGGCATAGACGGCTGCGGCCATCAGCAGGTGGCCGATGTGCGGCGGGTTGAAGCTCCCGCCCAAGAGGCCGACCCGCCCGAGGTGACGCAGCGGCGGCACCAGCTTCGAGAGCTCCGCGACCTGATCGGCCGTCAGCGGCGGTGGCGACGTCGTCTCGCTCATCCGTGTGCGCCTCCGGCAGCCTTGACCGTGAAGCGTGGCGCGCCGCCGAGCTTCAGCACGCGCCGCTCCACCAGCGCGCCGCGCGGGTCGAGGAACGCCACCTGCGCCTCGGTGGGCGAGAGGTCGATGACGGCGGGGCCTGCGGCCAGCGCGGCGTCGCCGGCGACCACCAGCGCATGCCCCATCTGCTCGTGCACGCTTGCACGATCGGCGCCCCCCGCGATCCACAGCGCGGCGTTGTCCCACTCGTCGGGCGCTATGCGCTCGCGATCAGGCACGGCCATGCAGAGGTGCGCGCCCACCAACTCGATGGCGCGCGCGCTCACTGGCAACGGAGCGCAGCTGTCGTCGTCGCGCACGGCGATCCCGACCTCGAGCAGCGGCACCTCGAGCCCGGCGCGCGTGGGCGGTGGGCCGTCGCAGTGCTCCAAGAGCCAGCGCGCCGCAACGTCGAGGTAGCGCTCGTCGCGCTGCGACAGCTCGTGCGCGACTTGCGCCGCCGCGATCACGGCGGTGGCACCGAACAGGAAGATGCGCTCTGGTGCTTGCGCGAGCGCCAGCGCGACCACCATGCGGGCCTGCTCGCAACGCTCGCGCGCGTCGACAGCGACGATGCGCATGGCGGCTCAGCCGTAGCCCGGGTGGAGGAAGGGCGCGCGCGTCTCGAGGAAGCGCGCGCGGGCGGGCGCGAACGAACCAACGACCTCGTCGACGTCGGCGCCGCGTTCGATGAGCGCGCGCGGCTCAGCGGCGCCGAACAAGAGGTCGATGGCCAAACGATCGCTGACGTACTCGTAGGTGGTGCGGCGCCAATCGAAGCCAGCGAAGGCCCGCGCCGCGATCAGCAGGGCCACGCCGGTGCGCAGGGAGTCGAAGCGTTCGCGATCGACGACGTGGATCTGCACACCGCCGCAGAGCTGCCCCGCGTGCTTCTGGAAGGTGGGCCGGAAGAAGCAGGGCCGCAAGGTGCAGCCAGGCAACCCACGCGCGGCGGCCAGGGCGGCGAAGCGATGCGGATCGTCGACGTAGGGCGCGCCCACCAGCTCGAAGGGGCGCGTGGTGCCGCGTCCCTCCGACAGGTTGGTGCCCTCGAACAGGCAGGCCCCCGGGTACACGAGGGCGGTGTCGGGGGTGGGCATGTTGGGCGAGGGCAGCACCCACGGCATGCCGGTGTCGTCGTGCCAGGAGCCCCGCCGCCAGCCCTCGGCCCACAGGATCTCGAGGTCGAGCGAGCCCGCGAGGCCGTCGTGGGTCACGAACATGCGGCACAGCTCGCCCAGCGTCATGCCGTGGCGGTTGGCCAACGGGTATTCCCCCACGAAGGAGCGGTGGCGCTCGTCCACCACGTTGCCCTCGACGTGGGGCCCGATGGGGTTCGGGCGATCGAGCACGAGACAGCGTGTGCGGGCCTGCGCGCACGCGCGCAGCGCGAAGGCCACGGTGTACGCGAAGGTGTAGTAGCGACAGCCGATGTCCTGGAGGTCGCAGACCAGCACGTCGACGCCGTCGAGGTGCTCGGGTTTGAGGAACAGCGAGTCGCGCGTGGGACCGTAGAGCGAGACCACCTGCAGCCCGGTACGCGCGTCGTGGTGGCTGCCGACGTGCGCCATGTCTTGTGCGTCGCCGAGCAGCCCGTGCTCGGGTCCGAACAGGCGCACCAAGCGCAGCTCGTGGGCGCGGCAGGCGTCGAGCAGATGGGTCAGGCGCGCGTCCACGCTGGCTGGGTGCCCGAGCAGCGCCACGCTGCGGCCGCGCAGCCGTTGCATGCCTTCCGCGACGAGGACGTCCAGGCCGCTCTTGATCATGTGCCGCATGCTCCCGTTGTCGCGCGCGCTTTCGCTGTATGGTCTCGGCGGAGCGTGGTGCGGATGGACACGGAAGCGCAAGTGCCCAGGTGCCTGTGGCCGGTGGCCGTGCGCGCCGACGGGCGGCGCCACGAGGGGGCGCCCTGCTTCGCCGATGGCGGGGCGCTGCCTGGCGCACCAGGCGAGCCCATCTTGCTCGATCACGCCGGACCGCGGGCGGCGCTGTGGTCACCGGCCCGCGCGCTCGGTGCCAGCGACGTCGTCGAGCCCACCACGGGCCGGCGCCCGCAGCCGCTCGACGAGGATGGCTGGCGCGAGCTCGAGCGCGCGTTCGCGCAGGCCGCGCAGGTGGTGCGCGCCGCGGGGCGCGTGCCGGTGCTGGCCCTCGACGACGACGGGCTGCTTCAGCACGCCATCTCGCCACGCACCGGTGCCGCGGCGGACCAGCAGCGGCGCGAGCGCGCGCTCGCGCTGCACCGCGCGTGCGGCGCCATCGACGTGGCCCTGTGCGTGGAGGAGCTTTGTCCCGGCGGCGGCGACGCCACCGACGGTATCGAGCTGGCGCGCGCGCTCCACGCGCAAGGGGCCGCCACGCTGTACGCGAGCGCGGGCAGCCACGCGTTTCCCCCGCTGCGCGATCGCGTCAAAGGCGGCAGCGAAGGCGACCCCGGCCTGGCGCTGTGCTCCGCGGCGTGGCTCGTGGGCCGCGTTCCCGCGCGCATCGTCGCGCTGGTGACGCGCGGCGACCCCGGGTCGATCACCGCGCGCGCGCATGCGCTTGGGCTCGCCGGCGTGGCCACACGAGGCCAGCCGTGACCTTGGTGGCGCGCGCGGGCGCGGCGATCGTCGCCATCGTGGGCGTGGCCGCCGCGTGCGCCACCGCGCCGGTGCCCGCACCGAGCGCGCCCGCCACGTCGCCGCAGCCGTCATCGTCAGCGACGGCCCTCCGTGCGGCCGCCGTGGGGCATGCCAAGGTAGGGTCGGCGCAGGCGGAGGCCGCGCGCGTCATTCTCAGCGCGGCGCTCGCGCCCGGCGCCGAGCAGCGCTGGCAGCGGCGCCGGGACCTCTCCGTCGTCGTCAGCGGCGCGGGCTTCGCGTTCGACGACGCCTGGTCGCTGCTGGCGCAAGCACCGCGCCCCGGTCGCGCCGCGCTCTTGGCGGCCATGGCGCCCGCGCTGGCCGAGCGCTCCGTCATCCTCGCCGAGGAGCAGGCGCAGATCGCGTCGGCGGCCCGAGACGCGGGGTTGAGCGCCTCGGAGCTGGTCGCGCGCCGCGTCGGGCTCGATGAGCGCGCGCTCGCCGCGCTGGTCGCCGCGATCCTCGGCGCCACCGAGGAGCTGCTCGGCCCCGTCGCCGCCGATGTCACGCTCATCCCCGACGTGCTGGTGCCGCCGCCCTGGCGTGAGCGGCGCGCGCCTGCCGCCGCACCCCCGGGGCCTCACGCACCCGCGACGGAGTGGGCGCTCCATTACGGCGACGTGCCGCGTTCGCCCACGCCCGACGACGCAGCGGCGTTCGCGCGCGCCCTCACGGTGGAGCTGCGCTTGGTCGCGCTCTCGTTGCGCGCGCTCTCCGCGCCGCCGGCGGAGCACGACGCGCTCGCGAGCCGCGCGCTCGTCGATGGCGCCGACGTCATCGTTGGCGCCGCCGCGCTCCTCGACCTCGACCCGTCGGGCGCCATCGCCGAGCGCTTCGTGGGGCTGCTGCGCGCGCCGACGGTGGTGCGCGCGCGCTGGGCCAACGAGCCCCTGGCCGCCGTGGCGGCGCGCCTCGACCAGGCGCGGCCACCCGACGAGGAGGGCTACCCCGAGGCCTACGTGGCGCTCGTGCGCTTGCTACCTGAGCTTTGACTCCGGGGTTAGGGCCCGCGAAAGGACAAGTCGATCGGTGATCGCGAGCGAGGCGCGTCGATGGCAAGGAGCCCCGCAGGGCCGTGGCCGTCGCCACGGACCGAGGACGCGACGCCGCCAGCGACGATGGATCGCTCGCGACGAGGACTGAGTTGTCCATTCGCGGGCCCTTAGCTCAGGGGCTCCGCAGGTTCCCCGGGCTCGAGCATGCGCCCCTCCACCTCGCTCGGCGTGGCCTCCACGCGCGGCAGCTCTGCCGGCATCGCCTGCTCGAGCACACCGGCCAGCTCGGCGGTGGCGCGCGCGCTCGGCAACAGGCGCGCGTTGAACGAGCCCACGGCGTTGTTGAAGGCCTTGGTGGCGCCCTCCAGGCCCTTCCCGATCTTCTGCACGTGGTCCACGAATGTGGTGATGCGCTCGAACAGCGTCTTGGCGTGCTCACCGATGCGGCGCGCGTTCTCGTTGAGCTTGGCCTGCTGCCACTGCAGCGCGCAGGTACGCAAGAGCGCCAACAGCGTGGAGGGCGTGGTGATGACCACGCCCTTGCTGAGCGCCTCGTCGTAGACGGTGGCGTCTTCCTCCAGCGCGGCGATCAGGCTGCTCTCCATGGGCACGAACAGCACCGTGATCTCCACGCCCCCGCCAAGCGCGCGCGCATACTCGCGCGACGCCAGCGCGCGAACATGGGTCCGCAGTGCCGCCGCGTGCTGTGCGCGGCGTTGGAGGCGATCGACATCGGTGAGGTCGACGCGCAGCGACTCGAGGTAGGCGTTCAGTGGCACCTTCGCGTCGATGGGGACGAAGCGATTGCCGGGAAGGCGCACGGTCATGTCGGGTCGCAGGCGCGCACCCTCGTCGCCCTCCACGTGCGTCTGCTCCTCGAAGTCGACGTTGGCCGCCAGCCCGGCCATCTCCGCGATGTTGCGCAACGAGAGCTCACCCCAGCGGCCGCGCTGCCGGTTGTCGCGCATCGCGCTCGAGAGCGTGTTCGCGGCCGTTGCGGTGCGTTGCTGCAGCTCGGCGATCTGCCGCAGTTGCTCCGACAGCGTCTTGGCGTCGCCCTCACGCTTCTCGCCGAGCTGCTTGACCAGCTCCTCTTGCTTCTGCAGTTGTTCCTTGAGCGGGGCCAGGCTCGCGTCGATGGCCTTCTGCTTGGCCTCGAGCTCCGCATGCGAGAGCTGCTGGTGCCCCTCGAATTGCTCGCGCGCTTGCGTGAGCAGCGCCTCCGCCGTGCTCTTGAGCACGTCGGCGCCCGTGGCCTTGAAGGCGTCGGTGAGCGCGGCGCGCGACTGCTCGACGGTGGCGCGCAGCTCGGCCAGCGCCCGCTCGCGCTCGTGCAACACCTGCTGCGTGGCGCGCTCGCGCTCGTGCAGGCGCTCCTCGAGCGCGCGTTGCTCTTGCTGCACGCGGGCGCGCGCGTCGGTCTCGTCGGCCAGGCGTGCGCGCTCGGCGTCGAGCTCGCCGCGCACGGCACGCAGCTGCGCCTCTTGCTCGGCGCGCACCGCAGTGGACGCCGCCTCCGCCTGCTGCGCGGCGGTGAGCTGGGCGCGCAGGCCGTCGCGCTCGGCGCGCGCGCTCTGGAGCTCGACGCGTGCACCCTCGAGCTCGGTGCTGGCTGCGATGCTGCGGGTGCGCGCCCACAAGGTCGCCACGACCGCGCCGATCGCGACCCCACCGAGCGCCGCCAGCGCCAGCGCGAGCACCAAGGTTGCGCCGTCCATGCCGTCCTTCCCTGAGCTTGCCAGGGAGTACGCGGCCCGCCCAAAGCCGGCAACACGCCATCCATGGGCGGCGCGCCGTGGTGCGGCGAGGAGCACCAACGCGGCTCAGCGTAGCTTCGAGGCCAGCTCTGGGTGCGCCTTGACGAAGGCACCCTTCCGCGCCGGTTCGCGGTGGCGGCGGCGCAGGAGCGACGCCTGCGGCACAGATGGACGACGCAGGCCGCGGTGAGCGTGGCTGGCTTCGTGCGCGCAGGCCCGAACAATGGTGAGACGCCTGCGGCTGCGACGCCAGTGCCCTGCGCCCCTCAGTCGATCGGCCGATCGTCATCGAACAAAGTACAAAGTACCACTGCATACATGAAGACACCCACCCCAGCCCCTTCCTGCGCCGGTCCCTTGCTGCTGACGGCGCTCGCCGCCGCCTGTCTTCACGAGGTCGCGCCAGCGCCCTGCGCCCTCGACGTCGCTGGTGCCGACTCCTGCGTGGGCGGCGGCGATGCGACCGGTGAAGAAGAGGGCGCCCGCGCGCTTAGCGCTGGCAGCTCGCTTCGCTTCATCAGCATCTCGGAGGGCGGCTCCTATGCCGACCCGGTGGCCATCCAAGCCGAAGCGCCGAGCGGGACCGCGTACGTCGTCTACAGTAGCGGCGGCGCCGTGCTGGCCGTGGCAACCGAACGCAGCAGCGCCTGGGTGGCCACGGTGCGCTTCGGCACGCCGGGCGCGCGCGTGGTGGTGGCGCGCGCCTTCGACAGCGACGATGGTCAGCTCGGCGAGGTGCAGGCGCGCATCACCGTGGGCGATCCGGCGACCGCACCGTCGCTGCGCTTCCTGTCGCCAGCGGCCGAGGGGGGCCACTACCTCAACGGCATCTGGTTCAAGACCGCGGCCACCGGGCCCATCAGCCACGTGCGCTACAGCGCCGACGCCTACGACCTTGGCGACTCGGCCGAGCCCGACTTCCAACTCCACTACACCTTCCGTCAGGTGGGGGAGCGTCGGGTGCTGGCCGAGGGGCTCGCAGCAGACGGGGCGGTGCTCGCGCGGGCCGAGCGCGTCATCGTCGTGGTTGACCCAAACGCGCCGCCCACCACGCGCGCCGGCCGCGCCCGCGCCGTCCTGCGGGAGCATGAAGCGGGCACCCTCGTCCTGTGGGACCAGCAGTTTGGCAACCGCGACGACGGTGCCGACGCGTGGCGAAACCTCCGTGACACCGCGAACGGCGGTGCCGCGCGGCGAAGCGTGCATGGCACCGCGCCAGGAGGCACGGTGCTGCTATCGTCGGCCATGCTCGATGGCATGTTGGCCCTCGAACAGCGCGGCTTTCGCTTCTTCGTCACCTCGGTGGCCGGCGGCTCACACTCCTGGGGCTCGCTGCACTATAGCGGGCGGGCCTTCGACGCTGATGAGGTCAACGGCGTGCTCATTCGCGGCGACAGCGCGCTGGCGCGCAGCTTCATGAACGCGTGTGTCGACGAGGGCGCCACTGAGGTGTTCGGGCCGAGCAACGACCCGAGCGGGCACTGGGACCACGTGCACTGCGCGTGGTGACGCCGACCCTTCGTCGACGCGTTCGCGCAGCCCCGCGCTGACGGCGCGACCCGTGCACAATCCTCGGAGCGATCGCGCTCAGGCCTTGACGGTGATCTCGAGGACGCGCGCCTCGCAGTAGCCATCCGCCGAGGTGCCGTCGGGCCAGCCCTTGATGACGTACTTGCCCGGCACCAGGTTCCGGATGGAGATATCGGTCGACGAGAACAGCGCCTTGGGGTCGACCTTGATGCCGTCGAGGCGCTCGACCTTGCCGTCGGGCCGGTGCACCTCGATGTGGTGCCGATCCTTGCCCGCGCGCTCCTTGCCCGCGCGGTTGACACGCGCCTCGTCGTCGCCGAGGTCGTGCAGGCTGACGGTGATCATCACCGCGAGGTCGAGGCGCTTCTCCTTCGGCATGGTGATGGTGGCGCTCTGCGGCTTGTGCGTGCCGTAGCCGTGGAAGGTCGGCTCGCCCTTGGCGTTGGCGAAGCCCACCTCGACAGAGCAGGCACACCAGTTGTCGACGTCGTCCTTGGCGCGCTCGACGGCATCTTTGATCTGCGCCTTCTGAGGCGCCGAGCTACGGTCGAACGCGGCCTTCAGGCCGGTGGTGGTGGTGGTGCGTTGCGTCGAGGAGGCGGGTGGGCGGGTGATGACGGGCATGTCCGATGGTAGCGCGCAGCCGCCGCGTTTGGCGCACCGACGTTCACCGGGCCATGCGCCATTGGTCACGCCCGTTTCCTCACGGTCAAGCGCGCGCTACGGTCCGCGACCATGAGCACCCCCACGCCGACGCCGCGGGCGTCCTCCCTCGACACGCGCGATCGCGGCAACCTCATCGGCGGCTGTTTCGTTTCGGGCGCGGGCGCGCCCTTCACGTCCCATGATCCGTCGCGCGACGGCGCCGTGGTGTGGCGCGGCACCAGCGCCGATGCCGCGCAGGCCGACGCCGCCGTGGTGGCGGCGCGTCGCGGCTTCCGTGCGTGGTCGAGGCTGCCCTACGCCGAGCGCAAAGAGGCGCTGTTGCGTCTGGCCGCCACGCCGCCCGCGCTCCTCGACGCGCTGGCCGAGGCCATCACGCTCGAGATGGGCAAACCGATCCGCGAGTCGAAGGGCGAGGCGACCTCGCTGGTGGCGAAGCTGCATGCGAGCATCGCGGCGCACGAGCGTTTGCCCGACCTGGCGCTCGAGGGCGCGCCCGGCACGGCGGCGTGGCGCCCCCACGGCGTCATGGCCGTGATCGGGCCCTCGAACTACCCCATCCACCTGATGAACACGCACGTGATGCCCGCGCTCCTGGCGGGCAACGCCGTCATCTTGAAGCCGAGCCGCGTGACGCCGCTGTCGGGGCAGATCTACGTCGAGCTGCTGCAGCGCCTCGGCCTGCCCGATGGCGTGGTCAACCTGGTGGTGGGGACGCGCGAGGTAGGTGGCGTGCTGGTGGCGCACCAGGACGTCGACGCGGTGGCCTTCACCGGCTCCTGGGACGGCGGGCGGCGCATCATGGAGACCTGCCTCGATCAACCGCACAAGCTGCTCGCGCTCGAGATGGGCGGCAAGAACATCGCGGTGGTGCTCGACGACGCCCACCTCGAGCAGGCGCTGCACGAGATCGTGCTCGGCGCCTGCCTCACCACCGGCCAGCGCTGCACAGCCACGTCGCGTGTCGTCGTCACCAAGCGCATGGCGGCCTCGTTCGTGCCGCGGCTCGAGCAGTCGCTCGCGCGCGTCGTGCCCGGCGACCCCTTCGCCGATGGCACGCTGATGGGGCCGCTCGCCACGCTGTCGGCGCGCCGCGACTTCCACGCCGCGCTCGCGCGTGCCGAGAGCGCGGGCGCGGTGCCGCTGGTGCAGTCGCGCGCCGTCGACGGCGGCGCCTTCGTCACGCCGTCGCTGCACCGCGTGGAGTCGAACGCTGCGGCCGACGTGCTGCGCTACCGCGACACCGAGCTGTTCGCGCCCGACGTCGCGCTCGAGGTGGTCGACGACGACGACGCGGCGCTCGAGCGCGCGTGCAAGAGCACCTTCGGCTTGTCGCTCAGCGTGTTCAGCGCGGAGCGCGCGCGCTTCGATCGCTTCGTCGAGGCGGCGCCCTGGGGGCTGTTCAACTGGAACCGCTCCACCAACAACGCGAGCGGGCTGTTGCCGTTTGGCGGCATGGGTGTGAGCGGCAACCACCGGCCGGCGGGCAGCGCGAGCGCGCTCTACTGCTCGCGCGTCACGGGCGTCCTCGAGAAGGCGGCAGGGGACTACGCGGTCGATCCCCTGTTCGCCAAGGTGCTGTCGAGCTGAGCGGCGCCACGAAGGGTGAGCGACCGCACCAGAAGAGCGAGAGCCCAGCGACGGCAGCTGCCGGCGCGGGGCTCCCACGGGCGATCGCATGCGGTCTACTCGACCAGCATCACGATGGTGTCCTTGAGGCTGCCCTCGACCCAGAAGTCCTTGCCGCTCTCGATCATCGCCCAGTACTTCTGGTCCTGCAGCAGCTTGGTGTTCGCGGCCTCGAGCTCGGCCAGCGACTTCGCCTGGTAGGTCCAGTGGATGGCGGTCTTGCCGAACATCTCGACGCCGAGGGTCACGTTGAAGCCGGGGTAGTTCTTGTTGATGAAGCCGCTCATCTCCTTGCCCCAGCCGATGGCCTTCGGCACGAAGGAGGCGTTCTTCAGCGTCGCGGTGCGGGTGATCTTGTACATGTGCTGCTCCTGATCGATGACGAGTGGATTCTCGTCGTGCGCCGCACTACGCCCGCTGCCGCCGTCGAGGGAAGCAGCACGTTTGGAACGTGACGCGGCCCGCCAGCACGATCGTGTCGAGGCTGCGCCAGAGTGCTCGAGCAGGTGGGCGAGGCCGCGCTCCGCGTTGACGCGGTGAGCAGTTCTGCTCGGGATCTCGCGCTCGTGGGCGCGAGAGGCGCTATCGTTCGCTCATGCCTCGCAACCTGCTCGCACTCCTGCTCACGGCGCTGCCGCTCGTCGTCGCGTGCCCAATCGTCCCGTCGGACCCGGCCGAGGGCGAGGGCGAAGGTGAAGGCGAGGGCGAGGGTGAAGGCGAAGGCGAGGGCGAGGGCGAAGGCGAGGGCGAAGGCGAGGGCGAGGGCGAAGGGGAGCCCGACCTGAGCGTGCTCTTGTTCGACGAGAGCCGCGTGCTGCACCTCTCCATCACGCTGCCGCAGGCGTCGGTCGACGCGCTCGACGTCGATCCCGGCAGCTACGTGCCCGGTGACCTGACGGTCGCGCTGCCGAGCGGCGACGTCAGTGTCGCCAACGTCGGCGTGCACCTGAAGGGCGAGGCCAACCTGCGCCCGCTCGGGCAGAAGGCCGCCTTCAAGATCAAGACCGACGAGTTCGTCGCGGGCCAGGAGCTGCTCGGACTCAAACGGCTGACGCTCAACGGCCTGCTCGAGGATCCGTCCTGTGTCGCCGAGCGCTTGGTGTACGCGGGCTTTCGCGCCGCGGGTCTGCCCGCGCCACGCGCCAGCCATGTCACCGTCGACGTCAACGGCGAGAGCTACGGCCTCTACCTGAACGTCGAAACCGAGGACAAGCGCTTCGTCGGCCGTTGGTTCGCCGACAACAGCGGCAACATCTACGAGGAGCTCGGACAGGATTGGTTTCCCGGCAACGAGCAAGGCTTCGAGCTCGAGACCAACGAGGCGCTGAACGACCGGAGCGATCTGACGGCGCTGTTTGCCGCGGTCGACGCCGCACAAGACGACGCGCTGCTCGCCGACGTGAGCGGCGTGCTCGACACCGACCACTTCCTGCGCTTCTCGGCGTGGGAGGGCATCGTCAATCAGTGGGACGGCTACGCCTACACGCAGTTTGGGCCAAACAACTACCGGCTCTACCACGAGCCCGCGAGCGGTCTGTTCTCGCTCTTGCCTTGGGGCATGGACATGGCGATGAAGCCCTACGCCGGGGACTTCGTCGATCTGTATGCGCCCGCCGGCTGGCTGCTGCAGCGCTGCGTCGCCGCGCCGACGTGTCGCGCCGAGTACGAGGCCGTCATCGCCGAGGAGCTCGCGCGCTTCGAAGGGCTCGATCTGCCGGCGATGGCCGACGACATCCGTGCGCAGATCGAGGAGGCGCGCCTCGCCGACACCATGACCGAGCATTCGGTCGAGGACTTCCAGTACGCCTTCGACTGGGTTCGGCAGTTCTGCGTCGATCGACCGCAAGTGGTGCGCGACCAACTGCCCTGAACACGGCGCGTGAGATTTCTCCCGCGCGCCGGTACAGTGATCGCGGCGTGACCGACATCGCAAGCACCGCGGCCTCGAAGTCGAAGCGCTCGACTGCGGCGTGGATCGCGAGCGCCTTCATGACGACGCTGCGCGGCCGCCTCATCCTGGTGGCGTGTTTCGCGTCGGTGCCGGCCATCGTGTTCATCTTCCTCGTCGCCGAACGTGAACGCGATGCTGCGATGGGACGCATGGAGACCGAGGCGCGCCACCTGGGCAGTCTTGCGTCGCGCGAGCACGCGCACGAGCTGAACGGCGGACGCGCCTTGCTGCGCCGGCTCGGCGCCGGCCTCGCGTGCGAGGAAGCGCCACCGGCGCCGGTGTGTCCTGACTATCTGCCGGTGCTGTTGAGCGGCTTCCCGCAGTTCGCCAATATCGGCGTCGCCTCGCCGAGCGGCGAGGTGGTCTGCAGCGCAGCGTCGCTGGTGCACGCTGCGACCTTGCGCGACAACGCCGCATTCGAGCGCGCCCTCGGCTCGAGCGAGATCGAGAGCGGCACGTACACGGTAGGCTTCGTCGGTCGCCCGGTGATGCACCTCGCCTTCGCGGTTCGTGGCGCCGCGGGCGGCGTGTGCAGCGTCGCCTTCGTCGCGCTCGAGCTCGGCTGGCTCGACGAGCTGGCGCGTCAGGCGAACCTCCCGCCCGACTACTCGCTGTTGATCGCCGATCGCGCCGGCCACGTGCTCGCGCGCTCCGGCGGAGGGGCACACGACCTCCAAGTCGAGCAAGGGCGCAGTGTGCCCGCGTTGGCCGAGGCGCTTCATCGGCCGCACGGCGCCGTACTCGATCTCGGCGAGCCGGCGGCGGCGCGCTACCTGGTAGCGACGCCGATGACCGACATGCCGGGTGTCTACGTGGTCGCCGGCCTGCCGTACAGCCGCGTCCAGGCGACCGCGGACCTGGCGTTCTACCGCACGCTGATCGGGCTGGTCGTGGTCACGGTGTTCGCCATCGCCTCGGCGATGCTGGCGGCCGAGCTGTCTGTCTTGCGTGTGCTGCGAGCGCTGACGCGCGCAGTGCGGCGCTTTGGCGCGGGCGACCTCTCGGTACGCGCGCCCATCCCCGGCACGCACGGCGAGCTGCGCGAGCTGGCGGTCTCCTTTGGCAACATGGCCGATTCGCTGGCGGCTCGCCAACGAGAGGCGCGCGACGCACAGGAGCGGCTGCGCGCGCTGTCGAACCGCCTGCAGAGCATCCGCGACGAGGAGGCGGGGCGCATCGCGCGCGAGCTGCACGACGAGCTCGGGCAGCTGTTGACCGGTCTCAAGATGGAGCTGGCCCGGGTGCGCCGGTTGTGCGCCCAGGATCACGTCGACCACGCCGGCGCGCAGGCGCTCGAGCAGATGACCGTCCAGGTCGACGGCGCCATCGAGTCGGTGCGGCGCATCTCGTCCGACTTGCGCCCGCCGGTGCTCGATCGGCTCGGCCTGGCGCCGGCGCTCGACTGGCTGGCGCGCGACCGCGAACAGAAGGCCGCGCTCGCCATCCCGGTGCACATCGTGGGGCTGCACGAGCCGCTCGACCCCATGGTGGCGACCACGGTGTTTCGCGTCACTCAGGAAGCGCTCACCAACGTAATCCGACACGCTGGCGCGTCGGTGGTGTCGATCGATCTCGTCGAGCGCGACGACACCTTGACGCTGACCATCCACGACGACGGTTGCGGCATCGACCCCGGCGCCGCGGAGGGGCCGCGCTCGCTCGGCATCCTCGGCATGCGCGAGCGTGCGCTGCTGCTCGGCGGCTCCTTCGCCATCACGGGCGCGCCCGGCGCCGGCACCACCATCACGCTGGTCGTCCCCTCCCGGGCGCCGCATCGATCGCCGGGCGGCAACGGGGTAGAGCACACGCCATGAAGATCCTGATCGCCGATGATCACTCGATCGTGCGTTCGGGCTTGAAGCGCATGCTGGAGGGCGGCTTCCCCGACGTCGTCGTGGGCGAGGCGACCAACACCCAGGAGCTCCTGAGCGCGGTCAAGAGCAAGGACTGGGACGCGGTCATCCTCGACGTCGCGCTCGGCGCCGAGAGCGGGCTCGCCGCGCTGCCGCGCGTCAAGGAGCTGCGCCCCAAGCTGCCGGTCATCGTGCTGTCGATGTACGGCGAGCGGCAGTTCGTCATGCGCGCGCTCGCCGACGGCGCCTCCGCCTACCTGACCAAGGAGCAGGCGGCGGACGAGGAGCTGTTCCGCGCCGTCCGCACGGTATGCGCCGGGCGGCGCTACCTCGGGGAGGCGCTGGCCGAGCAGCTCGCCGATCACATCGCGGGCGGCCGGTCGACGAACCCGGCCAGCCCGCACCAGACCTTGTCGTCGCGCGAGCTCGAGGTGTTCCTGCTGCTCGCCGCCGCCAAGACGGTCACCGAGATCGCGGAGCGGCTCGGCATCAGCGTCAAGACCGTCAGCACCTATCGCACGCGCATCCTCGAGAAGATGGCGCTGCAGTCGACCGCCGAGATCATCCAGTACGCGGTCAGGAACGGTTTGGTCGGCTGACACTCTTGCTTCATGTAGGACGAACACCGATGCGCACACGCCGAGCGCTCCTACGCCGTGCTCGGCCGCCGCTGGATACCCGGCCTGGCCCGCGACGCGCATCCTGACGGACAGCTCGGCCGTGCGCTTTCACGAACGCGCGCGCCGGAGGTGTGCTGCATGGACAACGTCACTCCCACCGAGCTGGTCGAAGCCACGGTCGCCGCCGCGACCAAGAAGGCTCACCTGAGCGTCACCGACATGGTGCTGCGCGGCGTGCTGTCGGGCGCCATCCTCGGCATCGCCACCTCGCTCGTCTTCGTCGTGCTCTCACAAGGGCTGCCGGCGATCGTCGGCGCGCTCTTGTTCCCGGTCGGCTTCGTCATCCTCGTCTTGCTCGGGCTCGAGCTCGTCACCGGCAACTTCGCGCTCATGCCGCAGGCGGTGGCCGCCGGGCGCATCACCATGTTCGAGCTAGGCCGCTCGTGGCTCTGGGTCTACCTCGGCAACCTGATCGGCAGCGTCGGCTACGCGGTCTTGTTCTGGTGTGCCGTCACCTATGCCGGCCACGACGACGGCGGCGCGTTGGCAGAGGTCGCGCGCACCATCGCGCTCAAGAAGACCATCGCGTACCAAGAGCACGGCGCGCCGGGCCTGGCCGCCTCGCTGGTCAAGGCGGTGCTGTGCAACTGGATGGTGACCATCGGCACCGTGCTCGCGTTCGTCTCGCGATCGACCGTCGGGAAGATCACGGCGATGTGGCTGCCCATCACCATCTTCTTCGCCCACGGCTACGAGCACTCGGTGGTCAACATGTTCATCATCCCGACCGGTATGTTGATGGGCGCCAATATCGGCCTATCGGACTGGTGGGTTTGGAATCAGTTGCCGGTCACCCTCGGCAACATCGTCGGCGGCGGCGTCTTCACCGGCCTCGCGCTGTGGTTTACGCACGCACGTGCGAACGGCGCGGCATTGCCCTCGACGCCGCACGCCCCGTCTCCGGCGAGCGAGCCGGTGCGATTGGTCGACGCCGGCTCCGTCTGACAAGCATCAGACAAACACTGACACCGAGGGTTGCGTAGCTCCCACGTCGCCGTCGGAGCTTCGCCGATAGCGGGCTGCGAACGGCGCGCGCATCCTCTGATCACCAAGCACGCCGTCGCCACGGCGGTGCCCGAGCCCGGCATTCGTCGTCGGGTTGGAGGTTCGCCATGAGCCCCGAGGTCGCCACCCTCTCGCCGCCGCTGCCCCGCGCCGAGGCGTTGCAGCGCAACGGGCGCCGCCTGGTCGTCGTGGGCTACGGCATCACCGTCGTCGGCATCGTGCTGTACTGCATGGCGTGCTTGTCCGGTGGCTTTAACGCCGACATGGGCGACTTGCTGTTGGAGAACGCCGTGCCGTTCGGGCGTGCCACGCTCGCGCTGCTCGGGCTCGGCACCGTCACTTGGATCGTCGGCTCGTTCGCCTGTCTGCGCGGGGCCATGGAGGACGGACCCTGATGCTCGGCGATTGATGCTCACGCGCTTCGATCGCGCTTCGTCCCCCACGAAGGAAGGCGGAGCGGACTCAAGGTAGAGGTGCATGGAGGCTCATCCGTCGACCCCGATCGCTCGCTGGGCACGCCTGCGTGGGCATGTCCGCGAGCGGCTGTCGACGATGCACCCGGCCTACTTCGCGATGTCGATGGCCACGGGGATCGTGTCGATCGCGTGCCACCTGCTCGGGCTGCGCGACCTGTCGGGAGCGCTCTTCTGGATCAACCTGGTGTCGTACGTCGCGATCTGGCTCGCCACGGCCGCGCGGGTCGCGTTCTTTCCCAAGGCGTTCCTCGCCGACTGGACCATCCACCAGCGCGCGCCCGGCTTCTTCACGTCGGTCGCTGCCACCGGTGTCCTCGGCACACAGTTCACGTTGCTGCGACACCTCCCCGCCGTCGGCTTCGCGCTGTGGGTGTTCGCGCTCGTGCTGTGGGCCGTCAGCATGTACACCGTGTTCGTCGCGCTGAGCATCCGTGCGGAGAAGCCGACGCTGGCCGAGGGGATCAACGGCGGCTGGCTGGTCGCCGTGGTCGCCACCCAGTCCATCTGCGTGCTCGGATGCCAGGTGTTGCCCGATCGCATCGCCAACCGCGACGCGGCGCTGTTCTTGCTGACCTCGTTCTGGCTGTGCGGCGGGATGCTCTACATCTGGATGATCTCGCTGATCTTCTATCGCTACACGTTCTTCAAGTTCTCGCCCACGGACCTGATGCCGCCGTACTGGATCAACATGGGAGCGGTGGCCATCTCGACGTTGGCGGGCACATCCCTGGTGGCGGCGGCGGGCGACTCGGCGTTCCTGGCCTCGCTGTTGCCCTTCGTGAAGGGCTTCACGCTGCTCTTTTGGGCAACGGCGACCTGGTGGATCCCGATGCTGCTGGTGCTCGGGATCTGGCGCCACTTCGTGCGGCGCGTCAGCTTCGGCTACGACCCGCTGTACTGGGGGATGGTGTTCCCCTTCGGCATGTACTCGGTGTGCACGTACCGCCTGGTGGACACCTTTGACCTGCCGTTCCTCGCCTGGCTCGCACGCGCCTTCGTCGTCGTGGCCATCATCACGTGGATGTTCACGTTCTCGGGTCTGGTGACTCGCTACCTCTATGTCTTCCTCCTCGCCGAGCGGGCACTGGCGCAGCCCTCGACGAGCAGCAACCCCGCCGAGTCCCGGTTCGCGGTGCTCGAGCGGGCGAGCGCCAACCAACCCACCGCGGGAGGTTCGTCATGACCGGTGAAGTCACGTCGTGGCCAGAGGTCGCGCCTGCTGCACCCTTGCTCGCGGATAGCGCCTTCCCAGCCGACGCACGGAGCGAGCGGGCAGCCGGCGCCGTTGCACTGCAAAGGACAGGCAATCGTCTGGTGGTGGCCGGCTTCGTCGTCGCCATCACCGGCGTGGTGCTCTATTGCGTCATCACCTTCGCCGGCAACATCACCACCGATCTGGCCGACATCCTGCTGCGAAACGCGCTGCCCGCTGCCAGAGGCTCGCTGGCGGTCGTCGGGGCAGGCTCGCTGTTGTGGTTGATCGGATCGTTCATGCACCTGCGTGGAGCCATGGACGCCGAAGACGCCACCGGCGCCGGCGCGCCCTGACCCCGCTTGGAGCCTGATCGCGACGTCGCCACACTGTCCACCGCTGATTCCCGGTGGGCCAGCTCGGCGCTTGGCCGACCAACGCGGCGCCTCGGCCGACTGCGCGATCGCCGTCGCCAGCGCCACAGCAGACCGAGGGCCGGATCCGTCGGATCCGGCGGCGAGACCTTGCCGCCCGGACGGGGACCTAGGGCGTGTCCCTGAACTCGTGACGCCTGAAGCCCCCTCCCTCGCGGAGCCGCATGGGATCGCGGCTCCTCCCCCGAAATCGGGGGAGGCCCGATGGCGCCGCGGGGGCTCCCCCGATCTCGGCTCACCATTGGGCTGATCTTTCCGCGTTCCAACGCCGCCGGATCGTGATCCGATCGCCGGATGGCACGCATCAGGCAGGCGAAGAAGTTCGCGCGCGGGGTCTTTGCACACGTCGACGTCGGTGAC
>JADZDP010000021.1 GCA_020850995.1 Deltaproteobacteria bacterium | reverse complement strand
GCGGGGTCATCGGCGGCGAAGGGGCAGTGCCACAGCGAGTAGAAGATGCCGATGCGCGTCCCGCTGGTGTCGACGTGCTGTGGCTGGCAGCGATGCTCTTCCAGGTCACAGGCGTAGCGCGCACCCGGGCAATCCTCGTCGTCGGCGCACTCGACGCAGAAGCCCTCGGCGCAGACCCCATCATCGGGGTCGTGCACGCAGGTGCCAAGGAGGCAGGGCAAGCGGCAGCTCCCCTGGTGACAGCGGCGCGCCCCCAGGCAGTCGTCGTCGTCCGCGCACTGGGCTTGTGGGTCTGCGGTGCCCGCGTCGTCGCTCGGCGCAGGCTCGCCCGCGTCACCGAGCGGCACCGGGGGCCCGCCATCGGGGTGCAGCGGCGGTGTGCCAGCGTCTGCAGCGGCGTCGCCAGCATCCTCGCCGGTGCCGGCGTCAGCGAGCGCGCCGGCGTCCATCGGCGGGCCTGCTGTTGGGCCGCTGTCACGCTCGCTCGCCGCACCTGGCGGCTCGAGCGTGGTGCACGCGAGCATGGCGATGGTGAGCGATGCGGCGAGGACACAGGTGGGGCGCATGCCGCGCAGGTAGCAGCCCGGCGCACGCGAGCCAGCGAGCGCACCCGCGAAAGCGCGTCCCATTAGTCCCCAACGCCGTCGTGCGCCCGCCGCTCGCCGGGGTCACCACGACGCGGCCCCTCGAGCCGGTCGGCGCGCAGCCGCTGGTCTCAGGGGCGGGGCGAAGCGCGCCTCGTCACCAGTTCAGCACCACCCCGTCGCATGCGTCGGGCAGCTCAGGCACCCCAGACGCGCCGCAAGGCTCGTCGGGGATGGCCTCGCGGCAGTCGTCCTCGGTCGCACGCAACGCGCGCGCCTCCTCGCAGTCGAGCTGGGCGGCGACGTCGTCGAGCTGCTCCTCGCTGTAGCTCACCCCCACACCCTCGCCGCACTCCACGATGTGCTCGATCAAGAGATCGCGGATCTCCTCGCAGCGCTCGGGAGCGTCCGCCTCGGGGCAGTAGCTCTCGTCGCCGCTGACGCCCATGTCGAGCAGGCCGCACCACTGGCCCTTCGCGTCGGCGCCACAGCCGCAAAGCGCCACCACGGCCGCCACGAGTGAGGAGCCGAGCAGGGTCTTCGCCAACAGCATCACGACCTCCGTTGCCCGCGCTAAGGCGCTCGGTCGACGGTGGCAACCCCGCCGGCCGCGACCAGCGCCCCGCGTGGGCTCTGTCGAGTTGATCACCGAACGAACGGTCGGCTATGGTGCGCACCCCGCGCTGTGGTGCGGTCAACTGACATTTGAAGGAGTGACTCGATGAGGTCTCACGTTCCCCTGGTCGCCTTGAGCCTGCTGCTGCTCGCCGGCTGCAGCTACACGTCCAACACCACCCGCGTGCCGCGCATCGGCGTGCAGGCGCAAGAGCTCGAGCGCCACGAGTACGTCGTCCTCGGCAACGCCGAGGGGAACGGCTGCGTGGAGCAGACCTGCATCCTGGGCATCTGGTGCTCGGTCAAAGACGAGGCGGGCAACACGGTGAAGATGATCGACCCCGACACCGGCATCGAGATGCTCGGCGCCGGCCTCGGCACCGTCGAGGACGTGGCCGAAGTGGCCGAGGCGAGCGCGCTCGGCGCCGCCATCGCCAAGCAGACCGAGGCCGACGCGGTGTTCACGCCGCGCAAGACCATGGAGCTCGAGACCAAGGACAACGTGGTGTTCCGCGCCGTCAAGGCGTGCGTGCGCGTGTCGGGCAAGAGCATCCGCATCAAGACCGACGAGGAGATCAAGGGGGCCGTGGCCGCCACGCCGCCTCCGCCTCCGCCTCCGCCGCCCCCGCCCGCCGAGGCCCCGCCCGCCGAGGCCCCGCCCGCGGCGCCCCCCGCCGCGCCGCCCGCAGGCTGAGCCCACCCCACCACCAGACATCCAGGAGAATTCCCATGACGAACCTCAAGCTCACCATCGCAAGCGCGCTCGTGCTGCTCGCCACCGCTGCCTGCGGCACCTCCAAGGTCGCCACCATCCCCGGCATGGACATGACCACCAGGCTCAAGCGCGCCGACTACGTCGTGCTCGGCGTCGCCACCGGTCAAGCCTGCGCCGAGGAGAACTGCTTCTTCGGCAGTTGCACCAAGAAGGCCAGCGTGGCCGGCGACGAGCTCCTCGACGGCCGCGCCGAGAGCGAGAGCCTGCGCAACGTGCGCACGGCGTCGCTCGACATGGGGCCGTTGGCGTTCCTGTTCGGTGCGACCCAGGCGCCCGGCGGCACCAAGAACATCGCCAAGAGCATCGCCATGTACAAGGCGATCGAGTCGATCCCCGACGCCGACGCCATGCTGAGCCCGCGCTACGAGGTGGAGACCAAGGAAGACTTCTTCCCCTTCATCTCCAAGAACACCAAGTCGTGCGTGACCGTGAAGGGCAAGGCCGTGCACATCAAGTCCGACGCGGAGATGGCGGCGGGCAAGTAGGCGCCTGCTGCCTGCATGGCGCGCCCGCGTGTGCTGCGCGGGCGCGTCAGCGGCACAGCTCCTCGTCACTGAGCACGCACACGCCGCCGGGCGCGCCCTCGTCGTCACACACGGTGCCGAGCGGACAGCCGAAGTCGCAGGTGCGCGTGCACACCTCGTTGACACACAGGCCATCGGAGCACTCGGCGCCGGAGGTGCACGGCGCGAGCACGCTGGCGGTGCCCGGCGCTCCCGTGCAGTCGCCCACATCGTCACCATCGCCGTCGTCGGCGCAGGCGCTGCCGGCGCTGCAGTCGAAGTTGCCGCGCGCCAGAACGCAGCGGCCCGCCGCCGGTGCTCCCGTGCACCTGCCATCGCTGCACGTGCCATCGCCCAGGCAGCGCGCGAAGCACCCGCCGCAGTGCGTCTTCGAGCGCTCGAGCTCCTCCACGCGCACGCAGATGCCCACACGATCGAGGCCCGGGTACTCGCAGCGCTCCTCGCCATCGGCGCAGGCGATGTCGGCGCTCTTGCAGTAGCCGTCGGCGGCGCAGGCGAAGTTGCGCTCACAGGGATCGCCGAGCGCGCAGTCGTAGCCGCGCTGCGGATCGAAGGTGCAGGGGCCCGGCACCACGGCGCCGCACACGAGCAGCGCGCCGAGCAGCACACGGGGATCGAAGAGGAGGAGCAGCAGGTTCATGGTCGCTCGAGCTCCACGGTCTCGTCGCCGGGCACCAGGAAGAGGCCGCCCCCCACGATCGCCAGCGTTGCCCCGGCGTAGAGCGCCAGGTTGGCGCCGCCGGCGAGCCAGGGCCCGGTGGCCTCGATGCCCTCGATCTGATCGCGATCGGCGCCGCGCGCGGTCTTCATCGCGGGCAAGGCACCGCTCAAGGCCCAGGTGGCGCCGCCGAGCCCCGCGCTCGTGACGAGCAACGCGCCCCCCACGCCCACGCCCGTCCAGGCGAGCGTGCGCGCCACCGACATGCGCCGCTCGACCATGTGCCTCCGATCGGCCACCGGTCGAGGCCCGGCGGCGCTCTCGTCGTCGAGGACGAGGCGGCGCGCGAGCCAGGCGACCCAGGCGAGCGCGTCGCCGGCAGGGCCGTCGAAGGAGTCGGTCACGCGCCGCAACACGCGCAGATCGCGCATGTCGACCAAGCGCAGCGCCACCAGCGTGCGCGTATCCACGCGCGCCACCGTGCCGATGACCAGGCGATCGACGCCGAGGGCCTCGCCCACCTCGGCCAAGCAGCCCTCGCTGTCGCAGCCCGAGAGCTGGCGTTCGGTCTCGAACGAGACGAGGGCCCGCAGCTCCGAGCGCGACACCACCGAGCAGCCCCGCAGGCTCGCGCCCACCTCACCCACCACCACCTCCGAGAGGGAGGCCGCGCGCTCGACGGTGACGCCCTCGCCGGGCGCCAGGTCGAGCACCGCCGCGCGGCAGCTCGGCGCCGCGGCGCCGGTGACGACGGCGGTGGCCGGCGCGGGCGGCGGCGCGGCGGGCGCCTCTGCGCCCGCGACCTGCGCGGCGAGGAGCGTCGTGACGACGAGGCATGCCCGCATGGGCTCCTTGTGGACGTCGCGCGCGCGAGGCGCAAGCGGGTGTCAGTCCCAGGCGCCGATCACCGGGGCGGCGCAGGCGTCGCCGTCGTTGCCGGTCACGGTACCCGGCCCATTGGCCCCGTAGTCGAGGCATCCGCCGTGGCCATAGATCCAGTCTGGCCCAGTAACGCTGCAGTTGCAGGACTGGCCGCTGGCGAGGGGCTTCGTGACGTCGGTGCAGGTGCCGCAGTCCACGCGCTCGCAGCCGCCGCCGAAGTGGGCGTTACAGGCGTCGAGCGCGCCCTGCAGGCTCGAGGTGTCGTTCGGCAAATCGTTGACGAAGGTGATGCCGGTGCCGGTGTGGTGGACGTAGCCGTTCGTCGGGCAGCCCCCCTCGAAGTCAGCGGCGCTCATGCCACCTGCGGTCTCGCGGCCATCTAGCACGCCGTTGAAGCAACGCGCGTCGATCTCCTCGACGATCGCCTCGCCCGACGGACCGATGGCCTCGGAGGCGTTGCCGCCGAAGAGATAGATGCGCCCCTGGTAGAGCGCCGCAGCCCGGCGATCGAGCGCGGGCGAGAGGCGCTGCTCGGGGCGACGCGGTGCCGCGACCGTCTGCGCCGACACACGGTAGTCGACGACGTCGTTGCCCACGGTACCGTTGACGCGGCCGGCGAACACGGCGATGCGATCGTGCAGCGAGAAGGCCGCGCCGTACGCCACGGCGATGGAGCCCGACAGCGTGGTCCAGCTGGTGCCATCAAGGCGCAGCACCGAGGTGGCCGCCGTGCCGCCGCTGGTCTCGCCGCCCAGCACGTGCACCTTGCCCCCGTGCAGCACCGCCATGGCGCCGCGCCGCGGCTGCGGCAAGAGCGAGCCGGTGCGCCAGGTGTTGGCGACCGTGTCGTAGATCTCGACGGTCTGCAGCGGGCCGCCGTTGTCACCGCCGATGACATAGATCTCGGTGCCGAGCGCCACCGCGGCCACGTCGCGCCGCGCGGAGGTCATGGGCGCCAGCTCTACCCACTCGTGCAGCGCCGGATCCCACGCACGGTTGGTGGCGACGGAGTTGCCGAAGCCGTCGGCGCCGCCCACGAGGTACACGCGGTCACCCACCGCCACGGCGCCGGGTCCGTTCTGCAGCGAGGCGAGCGGCGGCAGCTCTTCGTAGGCGCCGGTCTCCGGATCGAAGGCCCAGCCTTGCGCCACTTCGCTGAAGTTGCGCCCACCGAGCACGTAGATGCGGTCGTCGAGCGCCGCCGCGGCGGCGAGGAAGCGCGCCTCGGGCAGGTCGGGGAGGCGGCGCACGTAGTCGCGCGTGCTGCGCAGGCGCAGGCCGCTGTCCACGATGTCGGCGCCCACTTGGCCGCCCAGCAGCCAGCCCTCCTGCTCCTCGGTGTCGACGTCGTCGCTCACGATGACGGTGACGGCGGCGGCGCTGTGGCGGGCGGCCGGCAGGGGCGCCACCAGGCGCCACGCGTCGAGCTCGATGTCGTACTCCTCGACGGTGGCGGTGGCCACGCCGCCCGCGAGCAGGCCGCCGGCGGCGACCAGGCCCTTGGGCCCGCTCGTGATCTGACCGGCGTTCTCGATGGCGGTGACGCCGAGGTAGCTGCGCGGCGTGGGCAGCGGCGCGGCGCTGCTCCAGGTGTTGCCCGCGGGATCGTAGACGTCGACGTCGGCCAAGGGCGCGCCGTCGCTGCCCACGCCGCCCACCAGGTAGATGAGGTCGTCGATCATCACGGCGCCGTGGCCGGCGCGCGCGTGCGGCAACTGCGCTACCGCGTTCGACCAGGTGTTGGCGCTGGTGTCGTAGACCTCGAGGTTGGTGAGCACGGCGCCGCCGTTGCCCTTGCCGCCGAAGACGAAGATGCGCGAGCCGACGGCGATGGCCGCCAGGCTGTGTCGCGTCGACGGCATGGGTGCCCGCGTCTCCCACGAGGCCGCGCCGTCGGTGAGCCGCTCCACGCGGTTGAGCGGCGTGCCGGCGTTCTGCCCTGCGATGGCGTAGATGGTGCTGCCTACGGCCGCCATCGCCAACGAGTCGCGCGCGCCCGAGAGCGAGGGCAGCGTCGTGAGATCGCCGCTGTCGACGTCGAGCTGGTAGGCGCCCGCTTGAGGTGCCAAGCCGTCGGTGCCGCCGGCCACGAACACGTGCGCGCCGATCACCGTGGCGCCGGCCAGCGAGGTGGGCTCGGCCAGCGCGGGCCCAGTGCTCCAGCCGCTCTGGCGACCCGAGATCTCGAAGTCGACGCTGACGATCACTTCCTCGAGGTTGCCGGCCACGTCGCGCGCCCGCATGCGCAGGCGCGTGTCGGCGAAGATGCGCAGCTGCTTGAGCGAGGTGAACGAGGGCGAGCTGGTGGTGGGCTCGCTGCCGTCGGTGGTGAAGTACACGGTGGCCGGCTCGTTGCTGGCGATGGTGGCGGTGACGCCCGACAGGAAGCTGCCGCCCTCGGGGGTCACGCGGGTGAGGGGCGGTGTGATGTCGTACACCACGTGCACTTCACGAGTCGCCGACGGGTTGCCCTGATCGACGCTGCGCACGACGAAGGCGTTGTCGCCGGGCACTAGGTTGATGGTCACCTGCCACTCCTCGTCGGGGTTCTCGGGCACCGCCGTCAGGCCGTTGATCTGCACCGACGAGCCCGCGGGCTTGGTGCCGCGCAGCGTGAGCGAGCCGACGTTGGTGGGGCTCACCACCGGCTCGAGCACCGGCGGCTCGATGCAGCCGCCGATGGGCGCGCCCGTGCAGGCGCCGGCGACGCACGAGTCGTTGGTGCACTCGTTGCCGTCGTCGCACGCGCCGGTGCGGGCCTCGTTGCGGCAGCGGTTGCGCACCGGATCGAAGCTGTCGCTGGTGCACTCGTTGTCGTCGTCGCACAAAGCGCCGCCGTCGACGGCCTCGCACGCACCATCGTGGCAGAGCTCGCCGGGCGGGCACACGCCGGTCTGATTCTGTGGCGAGCAGGCGGCGCCGAGGTCGACGCAGGCGCCGGCCACGCACGAGTCACCGCCCTCACAGATGCCGTTCGGGTTGTCGGTAGAGCAGAGCTGCTCCGGCTCGCGGCACACGCCGTCGATGCAGGTCTGGCTCTCGGTGCAGCCGCAGGCCTGTGACGGGTCGGCGCACTCGCCGTCGACACAGGAGAGCCCCACGGGGCATGCGCCTGTGGGGTTCGTCGCCGAGCACAGCTCCTCGGGCGTTCGGCACGCGCCGCCCACGCATTGCTCACCCGACGGGCAGGCGCCGGCGGGTTGGCTCGCGCTGCACAAGAGCGCCACGTCGATGCACGCGCCATCGAGGCAGCTGGTACCGCTGCGGCACAGGCCATCGGTGTTGGTGGCCGAGCACAAGAGCGTCGAATCGACGCAACCGCCGTCGAGGCAGGCCTGACCCGCGTCGCAGAAGCCCAGGGGCTCGCTGGGCGCGCACGGCTCGTCGGTGGCGCACACGCCCTGGTGACAGCTGAGATCGGTGGCGCAGCGCCCCGTGAGGTTGGTGGCCGAGCACAGCTCGGCGGTGGCCACGCACTCGCCCTCGAGGCAGCTCTCGTCCTCGTCGGCGCACAGGCCCGTCGGGTTGGTGGCCGAGCACAGCACCGTGTCGTCGAGACACTGACCGCCGCGGCAGGTCTGCGCTTCGGGGCAGACGCCGTCGGGCACTTCGGTGGAGCAGGGGTCTTCTCCCTCACCCTCACCCTCGCCCTCCTCCGGACGCGGCACGTCGTCGGGCCAGTGGCCTTCGTCGGGGGGGCAGGCGAGGACGAGCGGCAGCGCGGCGAGCGCCACGATCCGAGCGGCACGGTACATGGGGACCTCACAAAGCGGCTCGCGAGATAGCTCGTGCGAAGCGCGTCGTCGTTTGCAGCGGTCACGTCGTGGTCGTCGGTGTGAGCGCGCACACGCGTGGCGCGTGACGGCAGCCACGCCGGTGTCGGCGCGGGTACCACCCTTCCGCGCGCAGGCCCCATCTGTCATCTCTCGCGCATGGACTCCATCGCACCCGGCGTGCTCGTCATCGTGCGCGCGAGCCCCGCGCTCGGCGCCTACCGCGTCGAGCGTCTGCTCGACGTCGATGGTGCTGTGCATGCGCGGCTGCTCTCGTACGCAGACGGTCGCTTCCGCGTGCTGCCGCTCATCGACGTGGCGCCGTGCCCCCCCGGCACGCCGGCGACGGGTCAGGGCACGAAGCCGGCGAGCACGCCGTCGTCGGGATAGACGTCGTCGATGACGCGCATGCCGACGAAGCGCGCGGGCGTGCCGTCGCTGCCAGGAGTCTTGCGTATGACGATGCCGAGCACGCGATCGGCGCGTCGCTTCTTGAGCTCGCGGTAGATCTCGGGGTCGTGCTCGCCGGAGTCGCCCACCAAGATCACGCGCATGGTGGGCAAGGAGTCGAGCAGCGCCTCGAGGCGCGCGAGCTTGTAGCCCTCTTGCTTGAAGAGCTTGTCTTCGCCGAGGTTCTTCAGCAGCACGGGGCCGAGCGGGAAGCCCTGCGTCGTCAGGTAGTCGCGGATACGCGGGTAGAGGTTCTGCGGGCTGCCCGAGAGGTAGAAGAAGGCGCGCGCGCCCTGCTCCTTGGCCCGGCGATAGGCGGCGGCGGCCCCCACCACGGTCTCGAGCTGCCGGCTGTTCTTCAAGAGCACGGCGCCCACCAGCTTCGACTTGTCCGTGACGTACGTCTTCACCACCGTGTCGTCGACGTCGGACACCACGCCGACCAGCGGGCCGTCGTGGATATGCACGTGGCCGGCGCCGTGCGCGGCCTTGAGGCCCGCCGGCTTGAGCACGCGCACCTGCACCGGCAGGGCGCCGGTCGGCAGCGCCTGCGCGGTGGGCAGACCACGCACCATCACGGTGAACATGCCGTCGGCGTCGCTGGTGGCCGTATAGGTCGCGCCACCCACCGTGAGCGCCAGCTCGACGTCACGGAGCTCGTCGCTCTCGAGCGCCTTCAGGTTGTCGACGATGTTGTCGGCCTCGCTGGCGCCGGCCGCCGGCGAGCGCACGCCCTGGTCCTCGAGCACGCGGCCCGAGACGGTGAAGCCGCTCGGCGTGCCCCACCCGTCGTAGACGACCACCAACGCGCGCTGCTCACCCGCGAAGGCGCGCGGGCTCATGACGGCCACACCACCGACGACGAGGCCCTTCACGATGGAGAAGAAGCGACGCATCGGGCGAGTGTAGGCCATTGGGTCGTCGAACGGTGCGCGCTCGGTCCGCCAACCTGTCCCGTGCGCTACAAGGTCACCGCTTCGGGCGTCTTGCCCTCGAGCACGAGCGCGACGTCGGGGCCAAGGGGCAGGCGCCGCAGGCGTACGCCGGTGGCGGCGAAGAACGCGTTCGCCAGGGCGGGCGCGAGGGGTGGCACGGCCAGCTCGCCGACCCCGGTCGGTCGCTCGTCACTTCGCACGATGACGGTCTCGACCTGCGGCGCGTCGGGCATGCGCACGAGCGGGAAGTCGTGGAAGTTCCCCTGCACCACGCGACCCTTGTCGATGGTGATGCGCTGCAGCAGCGCCGCCGACAAGCCGTAGAGCACGCCGCCCTCCATCTGTGCAGCGATCAGGTCCGGGTTGACGGCGCGACCACAGTCGATGGCGCACACGACGCGGTGGACACGCAAGCCGCCGTCGACGGAGATCTCGACCGCCTCGGCGCACCAAGAGCCGAAGCAGTGGTGCTGCGCGATCCCGCGGAAGCGTCCGGCGGGCGGCGGCGTGCCCCAGCCGATGGCCTTGGCGGCAGCGTCGAGCACGCCCCGGTGGCGCGGGTGCTCCGCCAGCAGCGCGCGCCGCAGCTCGAGGGGATCGCGACCACCGAGGTGCGCCAGCTCATCGACGAAGCTCTCGACGACGAAGCCGTTGATGGAATGGCCGACGGAGCGCCACGGAAACACCGGGATGTCGCTTGGCATCATCGCGAGCTCGGTGCGGCTGCTGGCGATGGCGTAGGGGTGGTCGCCCGCACCCTCCACCGCCAGCGGGTCGACGATCTTGCCGTCGACGAAGAGCTTGCCGATGGCGCCGCCGAGCAGATCCATGGCCGACGACGGGATCAGCTCTGGCGCTACCATGCCGAGCATGTTGGCGAACGCCGACGCGATGGACTGGCCAGTCAAGCGATGCGACCAGGCCACCGGCAGGCCGCGCTCGTCGACCGCGCCCTCGAGCAAGGCCATGGATGCCGGCCGGAACTGCCCGTGGCGGATGTCGTCTTCGCGCGACCACACCACCTGCACCGGCGCGCGCACGGCCTTCGAGATCTCCACCGCCTCGGCCACGAAGTCGGCGGCGCCGCGCCGGCCGAAGCCACCACCGAGGAAGGTCGTGGTCACGTCGATCTTGTCGTGCGGCAGGCCCGTCAAGCGCGCCACCACCTCCTTGGTGATGGTGGGCGACTGGGTCGGCACCCACACGCGACAGCGCTCGTCCTCGACGTGCGCGGTGGCGTTCATGGGCTCCATGGTGGCGTGCGCGAGGTAGGGCACCTCGTAGACCGCGCGCAGGCGCTTGGCTGCCGTGGCGAGCGCCGCGTCGACGTCGCCACGGGAGGACACGTGGCGCGCCTGCTCGCGCACGAGCACCTTCTGCGTCTCGTGCAGGCGCGACGAGCTGAAGCTGGCGAGCTTGCCGGCGTCCCACTCGAGCTCGAGGAGCGCGGCGGCCTTGCGCGCCCGCCAGTAGCTGTCGGCCACCACCGCAACGCCCTGCGGGATCGCCACCACGTCGACGACGCCGGCCTGGGCGCGCGCCTTGCTTGCGTCGACGATGCGGACCAGTCGCCCGTGCAGCACCGGCGGGCGCACCACCACCGCGGTCAACTGCCCCGGCACGCGCACATCCAGGCCAAAGCGCGCGCTGCCGTCGGCCTTCGCGGGTCCGTCGATGCGCCGCATCGGCTGGCCGATCACGCGCCAGTCCTTGGGCTCCTTGAGGCGCACCTCGCCGAGGTGCACGGACTCGCTCGCCGCGGCCTCGGCGACCTCGCCGTAGCGCAAGCTGCCGCGCGCATCGTGCAGAAGCGCGCCGTCGACGGCACGCACCTCGGCGAGGGGCACGCCCCAGCGCCGCGCCGCCGCGCGGCGCATCAGCTCCCGCGCCGTCGCACCGGCCGTGCGCACTACGTCGAAGCGGCTGGTCGTGGACGTGCTGCCACCGGTGAGCTGCACGCCGAAGGAGTGGAGGTCGGCGGGGGCGAACTCCACCAAGACCCGTTGCGGTGCGATCTCCAGCTCCTCGCACAGGAGCTGCACGTGCGAGGTGGCAACCCCTTGCCCCATCTCCGCGTTGTCGACGAAGAAGCGCACCTGGTCGTCAGCGGTGATGCGCACCCAGGCGTTGGGCGAGAAGCCGCCGCCGAGCGCCTGCGTGCCGCGCACGTGCCGGCACCCCTGCACGAGGAAGCCCACCGCGAGACCCCCGCCGGCCACGGCGGCGATCTGCAAGAAGCTGCGACGCGACAGACCCGGCGTCTCCGCGCTGGTCTCGTCTCTTGCGTCGCTCATGGCTCTTCCTTGCCGTCGGGCGGGGCGGGCGCGACGCGGCGAATGGCGCGGCGAATGCGCTGATAGGTGCCGCAGCGGCACAGGTTGCCGGCCATGCTTTGTGCGATCTGATCGTCGGTGGGGGTCGGGCTCGAAGCGATCAGCGCCGCCGCGCTCATGAGCTGACCGCTCTGGCAATAGCCGCACTGCGCGACGTTCTCATCGATCCACGCCTGCTGCAGCGGATGCAGCGTGCCGTCGCGCGCCAGGCCCTCGATGGTCGTGACCGCGCGGCCCTCGACCGCCGCCACCGGCAGCACGCAGCTGCGCACGGCCTTGCCGTCGAGGTGGACGGTGCACGCACCACACAGCGCCATGCCGCAGCCGAACTTGGTCCCGGTCAGGCCAAGGGCGTCGCGCAGTGCCCAGAGCAGCGGCATGTCGGGCTCGACATCGATGGCGCATGCCGTGCCGTTGAGCGTGAAGCGAACCATGTGCTCTGCCTAGCACGGAGAGCGTCGCGAGGCCTCCGTTCGCGCTCGCACGAAAAAAACGGAGCCCTCCACGAGGGAGGGCTCCGTCCAGCGCTCAGAGCGCGATGCTCAGGGTGCTCAGTTGTCGGCGGTGGTCAGCGTGAAGCTCGAGGCCGCGTAGCCGTGTACGCCGATGTGCAAGGTGCCGCTCGACGAGGGCACGAAGCGCAGGGTCTCGTTGCCCGACGAGGTGTAGGCCTGCGCGATGTTGTTGTCGGAGGTGGGGTTCTGCCCCATCTGCAGGTAGACGTCGACGTCGTTGGGCGCGGTGGTGCGCACCACGATGGGCTTGCCCGCCACCACGGGCACCGTGTGGTACGCGTAGGCGTTGAGGGCCACGTTGCCCGTGACGTTCAGGTGCGAGCCGGCCGGCGGGGGCGGCGGCGGCGGCGGGGGCGTGCCGCCACCCTCGGTGTAGGTGACGACGAGCTGGAAGTCGCTCGACGCCGCGTAGCCGTGCACCGAGACATAGATGTCGCCGGGGCCGGTGATGGAGCACTGCTCCGACGAGCCGTTCTTGTAGGGGCGGCAGTCGTAGGTGGACAGGTTCGGCTGGCCGCCCTTCCTCACATAGAGGTCGGCGTCGCCGGTGCCGCTCATGACCGCCGACAGCGAGGTGCCCGCGGCCACGTGGAAGGGGCCGAAGTGGCGCATGTCGTTCTTCGCCACGGTGCCGCTCTCGTTGACGGTCTTCTGGGTGCCGCCGCCGCCGCCGCCGCCGCCGCCCTCGTCGGCGATGGACAGGTCGAGGATCTGCTTGACGTTGGCCCAGGTGATCTTGCCGCTCGCCACGCTCTCGTTCCTGATGCGCACCGGCAGCCACGCGAAGTCGGGGTGGCTGCGCTTGGAGCCGCGCGCCCACTCACCACCGACGATCTTGCCGGCGCTGTCGACCTCGAGGATGTACTCGTAGCGGTTGGTGTTGGTGTAGCGATCGATCTGCGAGGCCAGGTTGCCGTCGGTGGAGGGCGAGGACTCGGTGATGTAGCGGACGTCGGTGCGCGCGTAGAAGAGCTTGGCCGCGCGGCTGTTGAAGGGGTAGCCGGTGGGGGCGCTGCCGCCCACGGTGACCTCGATGGTGATGTTGGCTTGGGAGTAGCCGTTGACGCTGATGAAGGCCTGGGTGGCGCCCGCGGGCACGGTCAGGTCGCAGGTCTCCGTGGAGCCATCGGCGTAGGGGCGGCACGCGTATGCCGACGCGGTCGGCTGGCTGCCGAACTGCACGAACATGTCGCCATCGCCGGTGCCCTGCATCTGAGCCACGAGCTTCTGGCCGGCAACCACGGTGACGGCGTCGAAGTGCTTCCACGTGCCCTGCGCGACGTCGGCCGCGAGGTTGGTCTTGGTGCCGCCCACGGCGCGCACGTCGAGGATGCTGACGGCCTCGGCCGGCGTGACCTCACGAAGCTCCTGCACCGTGAAGTCGCGCAGCGGCTGGTTCCACACCTCGTCGTCGAAGGTCTGGTCGAACACGAAGGAGGCCTGCTGGATGCCGAGGTAGTTGGTGACGAGCACGTGGAAGGAGCCGGCGTTGCTGTCGCGGCAGGCGATGTCGCGCGGGCGGCCGTTCTCGTCGAACTCCACGCGGTCGCCGTCCTCGGCGCCCGGGCGGTCGTCCTTGTCGCAGCGCAGCGACACGAACTTGTTGACCACGCCGTCGTGGGCCAGGGTGACCAGCGCCTTGATGTCGTTGACCTTGAAGTCCACGCCGTTGTGGGTGACGGCGTGCTTCGGCTCTGGCGCAAGGATGGCGGCCGGCGCCCACGCGTGGCAGATGCCCCACCAGGTCGGCACGCACTTGCCCTCGGTCTTGCCGTCGCGGATGGCGCACTGCTCGCCGATCTCCGACTTGCACTGGCTGGACTGGGTGCAGGTGGTGCGCGAGGAGTTCGAGTCGATGCCGCGGAAGGAGCTGACCGCGTCCTCCACGCCGCTCACGTTGAAGGCGCGGCCGTACTTGGCCGAGGCGGGCTCACTCGAGGCGCCGTCCCACTTGTAGTTGATGCTGTCCTCGTAGGTCGGCCAGTAGCTCGAGGCCCAGGGCGCGTTCTGCGGGCCGCCCGAGCGCGGCAGCTCGGCCAGCGCGTACTTGAGGTTCGGCCCGAAGAGCGTGGGCGAGTCCGAGCTCGACCACTCCTCGGCCTCGGTCTTGGTGGAGCCATCGGGCTTGTCGAACTGGGTCGGCTCGCCAACTTCGTTGGCACAGCCGATCACCGGCGCGACGAGCGCGGCGGCGAGGATGTGGGTGGTGATGCGGCGCGTCATGGTGAAAGCCTCTCGGGTGGTTGACTGACGTCCTCCCTCGGACGCTTGTCGTACTGGACGCGCAATACCTACAGCCTCCCACATGGCGCACAAGCCCAGCAGGGGTGACCAGCCTCACCCAGACGAGCGGTCGGCGTTTCTATGGCGACAGGACGCGGAGCAGCGCGTCGAGCCCTGTGCGCTTCGTCACCGACACGGCGGACCTTGACCCGCCGCGTCATCGTGCTCGAGCGCGGCCCTACTTCTTCGGGCTTATCAGCACGCTCGGGGCGGGCGCCGTGATCACCAGGTTCCCCTTGTCGCCGGCCGCCTTGTAGATGTCGGGCATCTTCTGCTGCAGGTCGAAGGTCAGGTACTCGGGGTTGCGCTTGAGCGCAGCGCCGATCTCGTCGATGCGCGCGGCTTCGGCGGCGCCTTCGCTCTTGGCGAGCTCTCGCTTCATCTCGGCGGTGGCGGTTTCGGCGGTGACGCGCTCGCGCTCGGCGATGGCCTTGTCCTTCAGCACCGCCTGCACGGCGCGCGCGGCGTTGGCGTGGTCGAGCTCGTCTGGGTAGTCCATGTTCGACAGGTTGAGCTCATGGATGAGCACGAACGCGAGCGCGCCCTCCTTCGGCTTCATCAGCTCCACAAAGCGGCGCTTGATGTCGGCCAGGATAGACTCGCGCTTCTCGTTGACGTCGTTGGCGATGTGCGGCGAGAACGCCTCGCGGATCGACTCGCCGAGCGCGGGGCGCACGAAGGTGGTGTAGAGCTGCTTGGCTGGCACCGTGCGCGGACCATCGGGCGGCACGGTCGGTGGTATCGCCTTCAAGATCGCCTCCACCACCTTGTCGTTGGCGCAGTCGGCGCTGTAACGCACGTAGATGTCGACACCGAACTGCACGCCGTCCTTGGTGAGCGAGGTCAGGCCCTCGCGCTCGGTGGTGGTGGCGCAGTCCACCGTACGCACCTCGTCATAGATGCCCGTGTAATAGGTGCCCGGCTCGAGCACATCGCCCTCGAGGCCCTCGCCGCCGGCGAAGCCCGCGAGCAGGCCGGTGCGATCGAACATGCGCCCGCGGTGGGCCTGCGGCACGTCCTCGGAGCTGCATGCGGCGGTGAGCGTGAGCGTGGCGAGCGATACCATCATGACGCTGCGGGTCATCGTGGCCTCCAGGGTTCTTGTCTGTTGCGGGCAGTCTAGGCGCCGCCCGCTTCCAAGCGGCACGCGGCATTGGAGTGACAGCGCAACGCGGCAGGCGCGATGGCGCGCGTCACTGGAAGCGCCACGCGCCGCGCAGCACCAAGGACGCGAGGTTGCGCTCGGCGCCAGCAACAGGGATGACGGCGCCGAGCTCGAGCCCGAGCCCGTCGAAGAAGGCCACGCGCACGCCGAGGCCCACCGTGAGCCGATCGAGGTCCGCGCGGTGCAGGGCCTGCGCATTCAAGTCGGCCACCAGCGCGATCCAGTCGTCGATGACGAGGTCAGCGCCAACGTTCGAGATGAGCGCGCCGCGATCGTCGCTGTCGCCGGCGCTTAGGGCCCACGTGGTGGCACCGAGCAGGCCGCCGTGCAGGCGCAGCTCGTCGAAGGGCACGATGAGCCCGACCAGGCCGGCCTCGAGCGCCATCGGGTACGCGTTCTTGTAGAGACCGAGCGCGGTGGGCAGCGTGAGCCGCGCGGTGGGCGCGAGCGCGAAGCCGTTTCTGCCGAAGGCGAGCAAGGTGGCGCCCACCGAGGTGTCACCGAGGCCGAGGTGCGTCGCGCGATAGGACTGGATCACCTGGTTGAAGACGAAGCCTTCGCCGACCACGAAGAGCTCGAGCTGCGGGAAGGGCTGCATGCTGGCGTCGAGGCGCGCGCCGCCGCGCAGGTTCGCGTAGAAATTCTCCTGCTCGATGACGGCGCGGCCGCCGACCGACAGGCCCACCTCGGTGCGCGGGCAGGCGCGGCGCACGATGCCGAGCTCGGCCTGCTCGAAGCCCGCCGGCACCGGGCCTTCGGGCAGGGCGCGCTCGTCGCACGGTGACGCGGCGCGGGCCGCTCCCGAGGACACGAGCAGCGCGAGCAGCGCGACGAGCGACACGACCTTGCTCACGGTGCACCTCGCAGGCCGGGACCATCGAAGCTGCCGTTGCCGTCGCGGTCGAGGAGGAAGGGGTTGGTGAAGGCCAGCGGGTAGCCGCCCGGCGTGACCGCCACGAAGGGATAGGCGGGATCATCGCGCGCCGGCGGCGAGGGGTTCCTGAGCGGGCCGATGGCAGGCCGGTCGGCGCTGGCGTCTTTGCCGTAGTCGTCGCGGCAGGGCTCGGGGCCCTCGCGCCCCTCGACGTCGAGGGCGTCGACCACGTGGTCGCCGTTGCGATCGACGTCGGTCCAGTCGACCACGCCGTCGCCGTTGTTGTCGGTGGTGTCGGGCACCAGATCGCAATCGAGATCGCCCGTGCGCGGCAGCTGATCGCCCGCCTCCACCACGATCCACGCGTCGCGCGTGCCGCTCGGCAAGAGGTCGGCGAGCGGGATGGTGCGGTCGAGGCGCAGCACGTCGATGGCGGCGAAGGGATCGTCGGGGTGGGTGAGCTCGCCGGCGCCGATGATGAGCGGCTCGCCGTTCACCAAGACGCGCACCTCCTTGACCGGCACCCACGCCGGCGCGCGCACCCGCACGTGCAGCACGGGAGCGCCCGAGGGCGCGATGGGCAGGATGCTCGGGCGGTAGCTGGCCGGGCCGCTCTCGAGCGTGGCCTCGATGATGGGCCCGTTGGTGCCGATCATGCGACCCGCCTTCACGTCGGCGTTGAAGGCGAGCTCGTCGAAGTTGCCCAGCGTCGTCGCGGTGGTGACGACGTTGCGCGGCGTGCCGAGGATGCTGTCGTGCAGCGAGTGGCTATCGCTGTTGGCGGTGCCGGCGCGGGCGATGCCCTGATCGAGCAGCCAATGCCAGACGGCGCGGTAGGGGAGGAACGCGCCGTTCTCGGTGCCGTTCATCACCTCTTGCGTGTGGTAGTCGGCGTTCGACCACGAGCTGCCTGGCGGCGTGCGCAGCACCAGGCTCGGCCCGCTGCCGTCGTAGGCGCGCGGCAGCTCTTCATCGAGGCGCACGCCGAGCGCGCGCAGGTAGCCGAGGTCGCGCGCGAACTCGCTGTCGGCCCAGGGGTGGTTGAGCTGGATGACGCCGTCGGCCACGGAGAAGCCGCGCTCGGCGACGCGCCCAAACAGCGTGCCGGGCTCGCACAGCTCGTCCCAGGGCGCGCCGTTTCGTGGCGCGTCGTCGTCGAAGGGCACGGGCCAGAAGTTCCAGTGGCCGATGACCTGCGGGAAGTAGACGCTCGGGTTGTAGGGGAAGAGCACCAGGCCGGTGGTCTCGAGGCCCGAGAGCAGCACCATGCGATCGTCGGCGTGCAGCGCCTGCATGGCGGCCGCGTAGTCCCACACCGCGTCGTGGTCGGTGGCGGCGATGACGTCGACGCCGGCAGCCAAGAAGGCCCTGACCCGATCGAGGTCCGGGATGGTGGAGTCGAAGCTGGCCGCGCCGTGCACGTGGAAGTCGGCGGAGAGCGCGCCGGGAGGGGGCGCGAGCCGCGTGAGCTGCAAGGTCACGGTCTGGGCCTCGCCGGGCAGCACCGTGATGGAGGCCCGCGCCACCGACGCGAACAGGCCGGCCGTGGCGAACACGTCGTAGCTGCCCGGTGGTACGTCGATGGTCTGTTGGGCGTCGACCAACACGCGGTTGCACGCGGGCGAGCCGCCGTTGGGGGGCCCGAGCAGTGGGGCACAAACCACGCCCTGTTCGAAGTACTGGCTGGTGACAGCGGCGGCGGTGTCGTCGTCGGCGGGGTGGAACAGCACCTGCGCGTGGTCGGGCACGCCGTCCACCGTGACGTCGAGCGTGACCTCGCCGGCGGCGGCGATCTCGATGGTGCCGATGTCGAGCGTGTCGCTGCCCACGTCGACCTGTTGCTCGGCCTGCACGGCGCCAAACGCGATCACCTGTACCACGTAGCTGCGCGACGACGGCACGCGCGCGCGGAAGCTGCCGTCGTTGCCCGGTACCACCTCGGTCCAGGGCACCATGGTCTCCGGTAGGTCGCCGAGCGCACCCTCGCGCAACATCACCGACGCGCGCGCGTGGTCGCCAAGCGAGGCCACCCGGCCGCCCGCCAGGCTGATGGCGCCGGTGATGGTGGAGAAGGGCTCGGCGAAGAGCTGGCGGCGCAGCTCGAGGGCGACGTCGACACCGGGGGCGGCGCCGGCGCCCGGCCGCACCGCGATGAAGCGCTCGAACACCTCGTAGTCGCGCGGTGCCACGATGCGCCGCGGCGTGCCGCTCGTCGACACCTGGCCGCTGTGAAAGCCCGTGACGGTCTCGACATTGCAGGGCACGAAGGCCACCGCCGACGGCGAGGTCGAGTGGCTCGTGCCCACGACGAAGGGCGTGTCGCGCACCACGTCGTTCAAGGTGCCGAGGCCGAAGCTCGGGTGGTAGTAGCCCTCGCCCGCCGAGGGTGTGAACACCAGCATCGAGCGCCCGCCCCAGAAGGTGCCGTCGGCGTTCGACCACACCACCACATCGTCGCCGCCGTTGACGATCTCGGTGCGCACGCGCACGCCGGGCTCGCAGGCGCGCAGCTCGTAGCGCGTGTACACGCGCTGGCGCTCGTCGCCCACCAGGTGGCCCTCGAGCTGCAGCGCCACGAAGCCGTCCCCCTCGATGGTGCGCGCGCGCGCGTAGGTGACCGCGTCGGTGGGCAAGGCGCCCACCACCTGCACGACGTGGTTGGTGTTGTCGTCGTCGCGATCGCGGTTCGCCAGGTCGAGGATGCCGCCGCCGCTGACGCCGAAGTGCGTGGGGTGATCGAGCCCGTCGATCACCACCTCCACCTCGGCGTTGCGCAAGAGCCAGTCGCCGGCGGCGCCCATGGCGTCGAGCCCACCTGGGCCTTGCGCGGCCGCGCTCATGACGGCGAGCTCCACGGTGGGATCGGCGCAGGTGAACGCGAGCGCCTGGCAGGCGGAGGGCACCTCGCAGCCCTGCTCGCCGCGCAGGCAGCCTTCGCTCTCACAGCCGGCGTGCGCTAGCGTGGTGACGCCGAGCACCGCGGCGACGACGAGCTCGAGGGGACCAGAGCGTTGCATGGGACCTCAGCGGATCAAACGTGGGCGCAGCGAGACCTCGCCGTCTTGCTCAGTGACCTCGAAGCGCACGCCCTTGCAGGCGTGGGCTTGCACCAGGCGCTCGCACTCGCCCTGAATGGTCTGCGTGAAGGCCTCGAGGTCGAGGTCGGAGACCGACTCGTCCCTGCCCTTCTTGGCAGTGACGAACTCGGCGAACAGCGCCTCGAGCTCAGCGCGCGTGGGCATCATCGACACCGGGGCGTCGGAGCCGTTGCCACCAACGTCGGACTGGGCGCGCGGGCCGTCGATGGCGGTGTCGTTGGTGGGCGCAGCGCTGGTGGGGCGCCCCGAGATCAGGGGGCCCGACGCCTCGGTGCCGGCGGGCGGCGCCAGGATCGGGTTCGGCTTGCTCAGGACGCGGGGCTCGCCGACGTCGCCGCTCAGGATGGCACCGGCCGAGAGCTCACGCGCGCGGGGTGGGTCGCTGGTGGCGCGCACCGGCGGCTCGCTGGGCGCGCGCACCGGCGGTGACGAGGCCGCCGCGCTGGCCGGCGGCGCGCTCGCGTGCTCGTGCGAGACGGCGTCGCTGGCCGGCTCCATCGGCCGGGTGCGCGGGCGCTCGACCACGGGCAAGGGCTCCGTGCGCTTGTGCACGCGCACCTGGCCGAGGTCGGTGCCGCCGCTCTCGCCGGGCTTGACGATGTGGGTGGGGCGGCTGTTGAGGCGCGGCTTGGCATGCACGGGGCCGAGGTTGGCGTCCTCGTGCTCGGTGAGCGACGCGGCGACCTCGTTGAGGCCGCGGGCGAGGTCGGCGAGCCCGGCGAACTCGTCGGCGTTGACCCGCTGATGCCGGTCACCGCGCGCCAAGCCGCGCAGCGCCTCGATCATCTGGTCCATGCGCCTGACCGTTGGCGTCAGCGTCATCCACACGATCAGCGCCAGGCTACACAGGAGCGCAGCGTCGACGATGAGGCGGGCAGGGGTGCCGCCGAGCACGAGGTAGCCGACGACGGCCGCGCCGGCGGTGGCGGCACAAACGAACAACAGGAGCGCGCGGCGCAAGCTCGCCATGCCGTGCGTCTACCACGAGCGCGCCGTTCGATTCACCAGCCAGCAACGATCTGCTGTGCGCGCGCGGTGCCGTCTGGACCCTCGAGCGGCACGCCGGCCCGGTGGGCCACTGCCTGCACGGCCGCCTCGACGACGAGGGGGTCGCGGTCGGTCAGGCCGCGCGCCAGGCCCTCGGCGACCTGGTCGGCGGGCACGGGGCGGTAGCCGAGCAGCTCCATCACCAGCGCGCGCACCCGGGGATCGCGGTGCTGGCTGAGCTGGAGGTCGCGCGCGACGGCGTCGGCCGGCGAGGTGCGCGTGCGGTATTCGGAGAAGGCGTCGGGCAAGAGCAGGCCGAGGAAGGCGATGGCGGCGGCAACGGCAACCACGTTCGGGCCACGGAAGTGGCCGCGCGCTCGCGCTCCACGCCAAGCGTCGAGGGCGGCCAGCACCACCACCAAGGCGAACACCACGGGGGCGGCGGCGAGCCACGCGGGGTCGACGCGCTCGGCGCGCACCGCCTCGACGACGCGGGGCTGCACCAACAGCGTCGCGCCGGCGGCGATGAGCAGCGCGCCCAAGAGCGGGAGGCGAAACGCCGATCGGCTGGCTGCGGGCTCGGCGGGCTTCGGCACGGGAGACATGCGCCCTTATACCCCCGTGAAGATGCGCGCGGTCTCTTCCAGGAGGCGGATGGTCTCGCTGGCACGCTCGCTCATCGCGTGCACGAACAGCGCCCGCACCTCCGGCGCGTCGTGCAGCACCCGCGCCATGACCTCGCCGGAGATGCCGAGGAGCTCGACGTCGCCGATGGCGCGCACGCTGGCGGTGCGCACGCCGCCTTGCAGCGCGGCCATCTCGCCAAAGAACTGCCCGTCCCGCAGCTTGTCGAGGAACACGGGGAAGCCGTCGACGTTGCGGAACACCTCGACCTCGCCGCTCATGATGAAGAACACGTCCCCGGCGGCATCACCCTCCCGCACGATGGGCTCGGCGTCGCGGTAGCGGTGCACCTGGGCGGCGTCGAGCAGACGTCGGCGCGCGTCGGGGGCGAGCGCGGCCATCATGGGGTTCTTCGCGAGCAACAGCTCGCACACGCGCTCTTTGTAGAATTCCACCAAGGGCTCGCGGAAGCTGGCGTCGCCGAGCAAGAGGCCGTCGAGCCCATCGCGATCGAGGCGCAGCAGCACTACGTCGGTCTGCGCCTCCACCGTGGCGCTGCGCGGCCGCTTGGTGAGGAGCGAGAACTCGCCGAAGAAGTCGCCTTCGGCCAGCGCCGCCACGTACACCCGATCGGTGCGCGCCGCGCCGGTGCCGTCGTCGGTGGGTCGCGCCGAAACCAGCGCGCGGCCGTGGCCGATGGCGTAGAGCGAGCTGCCCTCGTCGCCCTCGGCCACCAGCACCTCACCCTCGGCATGACGTTCGACCACGGCCAGCAGGCCGAGGCGCACGAAGTCGGCGGTCGTCACACGGCCGAACAGCGGCGCCGGGTGCGCGATGGCCGTGCCCTCGGCGGTGACGTCGGCGCCGAGCCCCTGGGGCTCGAGGTCGCGCACCTGCTCGAACGCGCTGCGGACCTGCCATCGCTCCACCAGCGCGAGCAGCGCGCTTCGATCGTGCTCCCGCACGGCGGCGAGCTCGCGCAGGTCCTGCTCGAGGGGCGCGCTTGGGTCGAGCTCGCGCAGCGTGTGCAGCGCGCAGATGGCCGGTACCAGGGCCCCGCGGTGCGCCAGCACCGCCGCGGCGGCGCGGATGTGCACACGGGCCGCGCCCAGATCGCCCAGTGCGCCGTGGCGTCGACCGATGTCGACGAGCGTCCACAGGTTGCGCTCCTTCTTCAGCTCCTGCGCGAGCCGGCGCAGCTCGAGGTCGGTCGGCAACGCCACGGTGGCGATGTCGTCACCTTGTTGGCCGCCGCCCCGCTGCCGGGTCTCGGTGACGACCTTGTCGAGGTCCACGCTGGCGAGGAAGTCGGCCAGCTCGGTCCTGCCGAAGCGTTGATCGCTCAGGTAGTGATCGAGCGCCGTGGCCATGGCTTGCGCGTTCGCCCACCGCTCTCGCACCGGGCGAGCGAGCGCCTTGAGCGTGATGCGATCGAGCTCCGCGGGCAGGCCAGCGCGCCGCTCGGAGGGCGCCACGATGGGCGCCTCCAGCACGCGCGACAGCGTCTCGACCGGGCCCTCGGCGGCGAACAGGCGCCCGCCGACGAGCATCTCCCACAGCACGACACCGGCCGCCCACACGTCGCTCCTGCCGTCGAGGGGCTTGGCCGAGGCTTGCTCGGGCGACATGTAGCTGAACTTCCCTTTGACCTGCCCGTGCATGGTGCTGGTCAGGCGATTGCGCGCGTCGGCGATGCCGAAGTCGCTCACCTTCACCGCGCCCGAAAAGCCGAGCAGCACGTTCTGCGGGCTGACGTCGCGGTGCACGATGCCCATGGGCCGACCGCGATGGTCACGAAGCGTGTGGGCGTGCTCGAGCCCGCGCAGCACCTCGCGGGCGATGAAGGCGGCCGGCGCCGGCGGCACCGCCAGGCCGCGCGCCTTCTGCGCGCGCAGCACGTCGACCAGATCGACGCCGTCGACGTACTCGAGCGCCATGTAGTAGGCGCCATCAACCTGGCCGAAGTCGAACAGGCGCACGATGCACTCGTGATCGAGGCCGATGGTGATGCGCGCCTCGTCGATGAACATGGAGACGAACTCGCGGTTGGTCGAGAAGCGCGGCAGGATGCGTTTGATGACGCAGGCGCGCTCGATGCCGCCGGCGCGGCTCTTCGCCAGGTACACCTCGGCCATGCCCCCAACGGCCAGCAGCTTGGTCAGCTCGTAGCGGCCGAAGGCGCCGAGCGCCGCGGGGCTCTCCGACGCCGCGCGGTGCGGACCCGAGAAGTCGGTGTTCGTCGACACGAGGTTCGCCCCCATGGTACCAAGAGGAACACGGACGTGGGCTCGATGCGATGATCCCGGGCTTCAACCACAACATCAAGCACAAGGGACGCGTCTACCACATCCAGACCGAGGACTCGGGTCCGAAAAACCCGCACGTCATCACGCACGTGTTCGTGGGCGGCAACATCATCGCCTCGAAGAAGACCTCGTACGCCGACATCGTGGACGGGCCGGAGTGGGAGAAGGCGGTCCGCTCGATGATGGAGGAGCAGCACAAGCAGATGCTGCGCAACCTGGTGAACGGCATGTATGACGGGGTCGCCACGGGCACCGCCTACCACCTCGACGGGCCGGCGCCGGTCAACTTCACGGCCACCTCGCCGGCCACCTCGAGCATGGCGGGCGCGGCGGCGTTCAAAGGCATGCCCTCGAGCACCCAGGGCCAGGTCGTGCCCTTCACCACCGCGCCAGGGGGCGTGCCCGTGGTGCCCACGCCGCCGTCGGCGCCGCCGCAGGCCGCAGAGAAGTCGGCGTCCTCGCCGGCGCAGCCCGACGTGGTGGTCGGCCAGGCACTGCCCGCGTCCGAGGGGTCGTGGGCGGACGCGGCTGGCGACACCAAGCCACCAGAGCCCATCGCGCCGCCCAAGGGCGCCCCCAAGGGCACCATCTTCGGCGAGGACCTGATCTCCGAGAAGAGCCTCGACGAGGTCATCCTCGGCTACCTCTCCGAGGACCTGGGCGACTGACGACCAGGGTGCGCGGGATCGAGCCCACTCGAGGGCCCTTATCCCCGATCTCGATGAACGCGGTTCATCGAGATCGGGGATGTCCCTCTGGGAGGGTCTGTCGCCAGACCCTCCCCCGCGCCGGCGAAGCCGGACGCGGGGCCCCCACCCAAGACGGCTCCCGCTGG
>JADZDP010000020.1 GCA_020850995.1 Deltaproteobacteria bacterium | reverse complement strand
CGCGACGCCGCCAGCGACGATGGATCGCTCGCGAGGACGACGGAGTTGTCCATTCGCGGGCCCTAAGGGCAGCGAGCACGTCAGACACCGGCGTTGAAGGCAGCGCCGCCGGGCACGGGCTCGGCGAAGGTGTCGGCGTCGTCTTCCCACGACACGTCGTCGCCGTCGACGACGAAGGCGACCACCACGGTGCAATTGTCGTCGCCGCCGCGGGAGTTGGCCATGTCGATGAGGGTCTCGGGCACGCGGTGCAGGAAGTTGTCGCTCACCACATCGTTGATCTCGGGGTCGGTCACCAGGTTCGACAGGCCGTCGGAGCACATGATGTAGGCGTCGCCCGGCTTGACCTCCACGGCGATCATGTCGACCTCGACGTCGTTGTCGAAGCCGACCGAGCGGGTGATGATGTTCTTGAAGCGGCTCTGACGGGCCTGCGCCTCGGTGATGAGGCCGGCCTTGAGCTGCTCATTGACCAGGCTGTGGTCCTCGGAGAGCTGGAGGATGTGGCCGTCGCGCACCAGATAGGCGCGGCTATCGCCCACGTGGGCGACGAAGGCATGTTTGTCGTGGAACAGGATGGCCGTGGTGGTGGTGCCCATGCCCTGTAGCTCGCGCACCTGCTGCGACTTGCCGAACACGGCGCTGCACGCGCCGCGCACCGCGTCGGAGAGGAGCTTCGCCACCGGGCTCTTCTCCACCGAGCCCTCGTGGTGGAGGTTGGGATCGATGAGCGCCTTGTTGGCGCGCACGTGCTTCTCGACGGTGCGCACGGAGATCGACGAGGCCATCTCACCGCCGGCATGGCCACCCATGCCGTCAGCCACGGTGTAGAGGCTCAGGTCCGGGGCCAGCAAATAGCTGTCCTCGTTGTGGTCGCGCTTCATGCCGACGTCGGTCGCACCCCACGAGTAGACGCGGAACTTGCCCATGAGACCCTCTCGGGCGGAGGTTCGTCGATCCCGCGCTCTTTGCCAAGCGTTCTTCCGGTGGGCGCCCTGCGGTGGCGGTGGCCCGGCGCACGCATATCGGCTATGGGCCGGATCGTGAGCCGCTCGCAGAAGACCGCCGCCCGCCCCACCGAGGTCAAAGGCGTCGACGCCGGCCCCGCCGAGGCCGGGCTCGGCGCGCGCCTCTTGTCATTCGTCGTCGAGCAATTCCCCTTCGCCGCGGCGGCCACGCGCACGGCGTGGACCGCCACCGCCGGCAAGGACCGCGACCCGCGCTCGTTGGGCGCGGCGCTCACGGCCGCGCTCGCGGGCGAGCTCGCCGTGCGCGTCGACGAGCTGCCCGAGGCGCAGCCCTTCGTGCCGGCCGCCCTGCGCTTGCGCCAGGAGCAGGAGCGGCTGTTCGCCGCCATCGACGGCTTCTTCGCCCGGGAAGCGGTGGTGGCCTCCCTCACCGACGACGACAAGCGCTGGATGCTGCGCGGCATCGTGCTGACACGCGCGGTCGACAACCGCATGAAGCAGCTCTTCCTCTCCTCGGAGATGAAGTACGGCGAGCTGGGATTCCAGGGCAAAGGCTTCCGCTCCCTCGGGCAGGAGGCGATCTTCGCGGCGGCGCTGCGGCTGCGGCGCGGCCCCGCCTGGGAGAAGGACGGCGCTTGGCTGGGCGACGTGGTCGGGCCGCTCATCCGCGACCTCGGCGTCTCGCTCGCCTTCACCGACGACGTCGAGATGGCGCTCAACGCCCAGGTGGGCAAGGCGGGCGCGCCGTCGAACGGCCGCGATCTGCACCTGGGCGCGGCCCATCAGGGCGTGGTGATGGTGGCGGCGCCCTTGTCCATCGCCACCACCACCATGACGGGCTACGGCCTGGCCTTCGCGCGCCGCGGCGAGGAGCGCGTGGCCTTCAGCTTCATCGGCGAGGGCGGCAGCTCGCTCGGCGAGTGGCACGAGGCCATCAACCTGGCCGCCGCCATGCGCCTGCCCGTGGTGTTCTGCGTGCAGAACAACCAGACCGCTCTGTCCGTGCCCGTAGCGCAACAGACGCGGGCCCGCACCTTCGCCGACAAGGCGCTCGGCTACGGCATCCCCCAGCTCACCGTCGACGGCACCGACCCCGAGGCCATCGCCGCGGCCTTCGCCTGGGCGGCGGCGCGCGCGCGCGCGGGCCAGGGGCCCACGTTGATCGAGACCGTGGCCATGCGCATGTGCGGCCACGCCCACCACGACGACATGCTCTACCTGGGCGGCGATCCGGCGCTCTCCTTCGCGCTGCCCCCTACGCCCGACAAGGGCTACGTCGACCGCGCCAAGTACGCGGCCTGGGCCGCGCGCGATCCGCTGGCGCGCTACGCCGACAAGCTCTTGCGCGAGGGAGTCATCGATCAAGGCACGCTCGTGGCGTGGCAGGCCGAGGCCACCGCGCGCGTCGACGCCGCCGCGCAGGCGCTCAAGGCGCGGCCCTGGCCCGACGGCGCCAGCGTGGGCCGCGGCCTGTACGCGCGACCCCTCGGCGACGAGCAAGCGCGCCACCCACCGGCGGTGGCGATCCCGCCGCTGCCCGCCCGACCCGCCATCGAGGTGGCGGTGGAGGCAGCCCCGCCCTTCGACGCGAAAGGGCAGACCTTCCTCGACGCCATCGCCCTCGGCCTCGACGACGTGCTGCGAGCGGTGCCCGAGGCCTTCGTGCTGGGCGAAGACGTGGGCCCGCCCTACGGCAACGCCTTCCTCCTGCTCAAGCCCCTCGTCGACCAGCACGGCGCGCGCCTGGTGAACACGCCGCTGGCCGAGGGCGGCATCCTCGGTGCCTGCGTGGGCAGCGCGCTCGCGGGCCTGCGCCCCATCGGCGAAATCCAATTCAACGACTTCGTCGCCTCGGGCTTCAACCAGCTCGTCAACAACGCCGCCAAGCTGCACTTCCGCGCCGGCACCAAGGTGCCCATGACGGTGCGCCTGCCCTGGGGCGGGTTGCGGCGCGCGGGCCCCTACCACTCGCAAGACACGGCGCCGTGGTTCTTCCGCACGCCGGGCCTCAAGATCGTGGCGCCGTCCACGCCCCACGACGCGCGCGCGCTCATCATGAGCGCCGTGCTGGACGACGATCCGGTGCTCTACTACGAGCACATCGCGCTCTACCGGGAGCCGCGCATCAAGCAGCGCCTGCAGGGCGTGCCCGCGCCCATCCCGCTCGGCACCGCCGCCTTCCGCCGCCTCGGCGGCGACCTTTCGCTCGTCGCCTACGGCGCCTACGTGCACAAGGCGCTGCGCGTGGCCGAGGCGCTCGCGCGCGATCACGGTGTGGCGTGCGACGTGCTCGACCTGCGCTCGCTCGTGCCGCTCGATTGGGCGCGCATCGAGGCCACGGTCAAGCGCACCGGCAAGGTGCTGTTGCTGGGCGAAGACAGTCGCACCGGCTCCATCCTCGAGAGCATCGCCAGCCGTGTCGGCGAGTCGCTGTTCGAGCACCTCGACGGGCCGGTGCGCGTGCTGGGCTCCCTCGACACGCCCGTGCCCTACAGCCCGTCGCTGGAAGACGCGTTCCTGCTCTCCGACGAGCTGATCCTCGAGAGCGCGCGCGCGCTCGCCGCCTGGTAGGAGTCTCTGGTGCCCTTCGCCTCGTCGCTGGCCGCGCTCTCGCTCACCTGCAAAGACCTCGACGCGTCGGTGCGCCTGTACCGCGCCGTCGGCGTCGACCTGAAGGAGGCGCGCCACGGCGGCCCGTTGCACTACGCCGCGTCGCTCGGCGGCGTGCACCTGGCGCTCTTGGGCCAAGACGGCGTCGAGCGCGGCGCGCAGTCGGGCACGCAGGTGGCGCTCTTGGTCAACGACCTCGAGGGCTCGCTCAACGCCGCGCGCGCGCTGGGCGCGCCCGTGCTGCAAGCTCCGGCGGCGCGCCCCTTCGGCGTCACCGCCGTGGTCGAAGATCCCGACGGGCGCCGCCTGGAGCTCGTGGCCATGCGCATCGAAATGACGGGCCCCATGCCGCGCTGAGCTGCGGCGTGATCATCAGCGTGAACACCGGCCTTCGGGCCCTCGTCTCAGGAGGCATCATGCACCGTATCGCCCTTGCCGCCCTCGTCCTCGCCGCCGCCGCCGCGCTCCGCGCGGAGGAGCCGGCAGCCCCGCCCCCGCCCCCGCCGCCGGCAGCCGCCGATGCCCCTGCCCCGCCACCCGTCGAGAAGACAGCGCTGGCCGAAGGCGATGAGATCTTGGGCAGCAAGCACGACGCCGCGTCCTTCGAGCGCGCGGTGGCCATCTTCGACGCCGAGCTGGCCAAGAAGCCCGGCGACCTCGAGCTCTCGCTCAAGCTGTGTACGGCGCTCAACGCCGTCATGCGCGCCAGGACCGCGGGCAACCTGGCGCTGGTCAAAGGCACCTCGGACACGCCTGCCAACAAGCGCGTGTGGGGCGAGCTCGGCAAGCGCGCGCACGACCTGTGCACCACCGTGCAGAAGGCGCGCCCCAAGGACCTCGAGACGGCCCTGCAGGTGGCCGAGTCCTACATGTACCTGTCGTCGAGCATGGGCATCATCCAAGCGGTCCTGAGCGGCGCCGCCGACCAGTACAAGAAGAACGCCGACCACATCCTCGCCCTCGACAAGAGAGCCGACGACGGCGTGGGCGACGTGTATCACGGCGCCTTCTTCATCGTGGCGCCCTGGCCCATGGCCGACGTCAAGAAGGCGCGCGAGCACTTCGCCAAGTCGGCGGCGGTGGCGCCGCGCTCGGTGCGCAACCGCTATTACGTGGGGCTCTCGGCGTTCAAGGACGGCGACCTCGCCGTGGCAGAGAAGGAGTTCAGCTTCGCGCGCGACAACCCGTGCACCACCAAGTCGGAGATCGACTTCTGTAGCGCCATCAAGGCGCAGGCCAAGATCGGCCTCGCGGAGATCGCCAAGAAGAAGTGAGTGCCCAGCGCCCGCGGCAGTGCGGCCTCGGCGCCATTCGCTCGTTGCAGAACCCCGGACCGAGCCGGCGCGCACCAGGCGGGCGATCCACGCGACGGGAGGGGTTCGGCGACGAGCTCGCGTGCAGACCTCGGAGGCAACCGGCTATCATGGGACGGTGCCACTCCTCGCCGCCCTTGGGCTCCTCGGCTTCGAAGCGCTCGTGCTCGCGGGCGGGTTGTGGTGGACCTTCCGCCGCGCGCAGTTGCCGGTGGGCTTGCTCGGCTCGCTCTGCCTCGCGAGCGTGGTCGGGGTAGCCCAGCTGGCGCTCTTAGCGGTGGTCGAGGTGGCCGCCCGCTACAGCAGCCACATCGGGCCCCCGCTTTCGCTCTGGGCCATGCGCCTGCAGCCGGTCAGCGTGCTCGCGGCCGGCTTCGCCGTGGCCGTGGCGGCGCCCCTGGCGCTCAAGCGCTTCCTCAAGCTCGACGACCGCTGGACGCGGGCGCTTTCTCGCGAGCTACTCGCCGGCTTCATCGCGTCGACCTTCGCCGGCCTCGCGCTCGCCGGCGCCATGGTCATCGCTGTGCTGATCATCGCCGCCCTCGTGCACGGGCACTGACGGCTGCGGCGCGCCGGTCGCGCCTTGGGGCGCGGCGGCGTCTTTGGCTTCGACCACGTCGCCACCGCCCTGCGCGGCCCGCGTCCGCTGCGAGGCGTAGCCAGGGGCACCTGGGCCTTGCAGCCAGTCGGCCACGGCGTTGATGCCGGTCTTGAGCTTCTTGCCGACCTCGGCGACGTCGACCGGGGGGACAGCGGGCGCCGCGGCGGCGGCTGGCATGGGCGCGACCAGCGGCGCCTCGAGCGGCGCCGCGTCGACGGGCGCCGCCTCCGTGGGTGAGGCGGCGGCGCTGGCGTCGGTCGTCGCTGGCGCCGCCACCTCGCCCTCGAAGGCCGCGCGCTCTTCTTGTTCGGCGAGCGCCTCGGCCTCGGGATCGGCGTTGGGCGCCGGGTTCGCCTCGACGGCGGCGAGGATGCGGTTGAGCAGGCTCTTGGCCTTGCCACCCACCTGCGCGCCCACCTTGACGGCGCCCTCGGCGACCACGGCGGCGCCCTCTTTGACGACGGTGGCGCCGTCCTTGAGCTTGTCGCCCGCCTTCTTGGCGGCGTCGACGGCGTTGCCCACGGGCGTGTCCTTGACCTCTTCCTTGACCACGTCGCGCACGGTCTCGCGCATGGACTGCTTGGCCGAGTCCCAGAGCGTTGCCTGCTTGCGGCGGCCGCCGCGGCGGCGCTTCTTCTTGCCGGCGCCTGCCACCTTCTGCCCGTCGGCGGTGCGGATCTCGTCGGGCTCGCGGGCGCCGTCGCCTTGCTTGGGCACGCGCGTGAAGATGCCCGCCACGCGCGAGGGCAGCGCCTTCACCCCCGCCGCCCACTCAGCCACCGTCATGCCCGGGTCGTCGGCGGCGCGGGCGTCGGCCAGCGCCTGGGCGCCGATTTGCACAGGCTCGGCGGGCTGGCCCTTCTTCTTCTTGCGCCGCCGCCGCTTGAGGCGGTGCGGGCGCTTGGCCGTGCCCGCGATCACCCCCGTGGTGGCGATGCCGGCGGCCCAAGAGATGAGGAAGCGCTGCAAGAGGGGGTTCACGGCGCCTTTCTGCGGGATCTTCAGGGAAACATGCGCACGGACCGGCCCCTCGGCAAGGAGCGGCGGCAAGGTGCGGCCGATCGGCCGCAGGCATGGTATCGCGCCCTCATGCGCCAACTCGAATCTTCCGACCGCGACGCCGTCCTCGTCAGCGCCTGTCGCACCCCCATCGGGCGGCTGCGTGGCGGCCTCTCCGCCGTCCGCCCGGACGACCTGCTCGCCCTTGCCCTCAAGGAGGCCGTGGCGCGCGCCAAGATCAACGGCGCCGAGGTCGCGGAGGTGTTCGCCGGCTGCGCCAACCAGGCCGGCGAGGACAACCGCAACGTGGCGCGCATGGCCGCGCTCTTGGCCGGGCTGCCCATGAGCGTGCCGGCGGTGACGCTCAACCGCCTGTGCGCCTCGGGCCTGGAGGCGGTGGTGCAGGCCGCGCGCATGATTCGTACCGGCGACGCCGACCTGTGCGTGGCCGGCGGCGTCGAGAGCATGTCGCGGGCGCCCTGGAGCATGGCCAAGCCCGACGTGGCGCTGCCCACGGGCGCGCCGCAGGTCTACGACACCTCCCTTGGCTGGCGCTTCCCGAACCCCAGGCTCGAAGCGCTCTTCCCCCTCGAGCAGATGGGCGAGACGGCCGAGAACCTCGTCGAGGAGCTGAAGATCTCGCGGGCCGACCAAGACGCGTTTGCGCTGCGCAGCCACCAGCGCGCCGTGGCCGCGCAGAAGGCCGGTGGCTTCGCCCGCGAGCTCGTCACCGTCGAGATCCCGCAGAAGAAGGGCGAGCCTGTGCGCATCAGCGCCGACGAAGGGCCCCGCGGTGACACCACCTTGGAGGCGCTTGCCAAGCTCAAGCCCGCTTTCCGCGCGGGCGGCAGCGTCACCGCCGGCAACTCCAGCACGCTGAACGACGGCGCCGCGGGCCTGGTGCTCAGCTCGCGCGCCTATGCGCGGGCGCACGGGCTGCCCGTGCTCGGCGTGGTGCGGGGTGCGGCCTCGGCCGGCGTGTCGCCGCGCACCATGGGCATCGGCCCCGTGCCCGCGGTGCGCAAGCTGCTCGACAAGACCGGCCTCGCCCTGGCCGATGTCGAGCGCTTCGAGCTCAACGAGGCCTTCGCCGCGCAGTCCTTGGCCGTGGTGCGGCAGCTCGGCCTGTCCGACAGCGCCGTCGACGAGCGCGTCAACGTGCGCGGCGGCGCCATCGCCCTTGGCCACCCGCTCGGCTGCTCGGGCGCGCGCCTGGTGGCCACGCTGCTCTCGATCTTGCACGACGAGGGCAAGAGCTTCGGCATCGCCACCCTGTGCGTGGGCGTGGGCCAGGGCCTGGCGCTCTTGGTCGAGCGCGCGGAGCGCGCATGAGGCCCATCGAACGCGCGCTGGTGGTGGGTGCTGGCACCATGGGGCACGGCATCGCGCAGGTGTTGGCGGCTGCGGGCATCGAGGTCACGCTGGTCGACGTCGCGCAGGACCTGGTGGACCGCGGCCTGCAGCGCATCAAGGCCAACCTCGAGAGCGGCGTGGCCAAAGGCAAGGTGACGGCGGCGGCCAAAGACGCCACCCTGGCCAAGCTGTGCGGCTCCACCGACCTGCCGCTCGCGCTGTCGTCGGCCGACCTGCTCGTCGAGGCCATCCCCGAGGACATGCAGAAGAAGCGCGAGCTGTTCTCGCTGGCCGACACGAAGATGCACGTGGGCGCCCTGCTGGCCTCGAACACCTCGAGCTTGTCCATCACCGAGATCGCGAGCGCCACCAAGCGCCCCGAGCACGTCGTCGGCCTGCACTTCTTCAACCCCGTGCACCTGATGAAGCTCCTCGAGATCGTGAGGGGCGCGCTCACCGCCGCCGCCGTCGTCGAGGCGGCGCGCGCGCTCGCCGCGCGCCTGGGCAAGACCTGCATCGTGGTCAACGACTCGCCGGGCTTCGCCACCAGTCGCCTGGGCCTGGCCGTTGGCCTCGAGGCCACGCGCATGCTCGAGGAGGGCGTGGCGTCGGCGGCCGACATCGACACCGCTATGAAGCTCGGCTACGGCTACCCCATGGGCCCGCTGGCGCTCGGTGATCTCGTGGGCCTCGACGTGCGCCTGGCCATCGCCGAGGCCATGCACGAGCAGCTCGGCACCGACACCTTCCGGCCGCCGCGCTTGTTGCGCAAGCTCGTGCGCCTGGGGCACCTGGGCAAGAAGAGCGGGCGCGGCTTCTTCCTCTACGACGACAAGGGCGAGATCGTGGGCGACAACCCGGTGGCGCGCCCGCCTGGAGCGCACGCGTGACCGAGCTGTCCCCGCGGTGCGAGGCGTACGAGCTGCGCCTGCCCGCAGGCGGCGCGGCGCCGCCCGCGTCACCGTTGGTGGTCAGCGTGCCCCACGCGGGCACCGAGGTCCCCGCCGTCGACGCGCGGCTCTTGCGCGCCAGCGGCGCCGCGCTCTTGCGCGACGCCGACGCGCTGGTGGATCGCCTGTTCGCGCGCGCCCCGGCGCTGGGCGCGCCCCTGGTGGTGGCGCGCGTGTCCCGCTACGTGCTCGACATCAACCGCGCGCCCGACGACGTGGACCTCGAGGTCTGCCCGGAGCTCGAGCGCCCCGCGCGTCCGTCGGCCCGCGGCCTGGTGTGGCGCACCAGCACCGAGGGCGCCGCGCTGTTGACGCGCCCGCTGACGCTCGCCGAGCTGTCGTCGCGCATCGAGCGGCTGCACACGCCCTATCACGGCGCGGTGGCCGCGCTGCTCGAGGAGCGCCGGCGGCACTTCGGCTTCGCGGTGTTGCTCGACGCGCACTCCATGCCCTCGCTGGGGCGGCCCGGCCACAGCGATCCCGGCGAGCGCCGCGCCGACCTCGTGCCCGGCGACGTGCGTGGCTCGTCGTGTGCGCCCTCGCTCACGCGCCTGGTGGTGCAGCACTTCGAGGGGGCGGGCTTTCGCGTGAAGCCCAACGACCCGTACATGGGCGGCTACATTACCCGTGCGCACGGTCGGCCCGCGCGCGGCGTCCATGCCATCCAGCTCGAGGTCAACCGCGATCTCTACCTCGACGAAGAGCAGGCGCGCTGGAACGAGTGGAAGGCAGGAATGTTGGTCCCGAGCATCGATGCGCTCTTGGCGGCGCTGGTCGCCTATCGCCCGTGAGTCGATCCTCGAGGATCTGACGGCGCTGGCGGTGCTGCTGCCTCAACCTCGCAACAGCAGCAAGCAGGAGGGGTCTGGGTCGACGCGGACCGGCCCCCGTCGACTCAGACCCGGTGCAGGCTGCCTTTCCTGCGCGGCAGCTGGCGGCGGCGCTGCACCCGCTCGAGCGCCAGCGCCATCAGGCGCAGGAGCACGCTGTCGTCGAGGATGGCCAAGGTTTGGGTGCGAACGGTGGTCATGACAGGCTCCGATTCATCGACAGGACCGGCCTCATCAGCGGGGGGCGGACGCAGGCTGCGGCCTCTCTCTCTCACGACACATGCAACGGGCGAGCGGCAAAGAACGATCCACGGGCGATCTCCTAAGCAGGAGCCGTGCCCAACAGGAGCGTGAGCTAACGCACGGTCCAGCGGCCTTCGTCCTCGGCCGCGACGCCGCGCTCCTCGGCCCAGCGCAGCGCGGCGAGGACCGATCGTTCGGCGAAGGGCAACATCGCCTCGGGGGTGTCGGCGCCGTACACCTCCCTGACAATGTCGTGCACGCCGGTGCCGCGAGCGGCGGCCTCGACGCGCTCCTGGCGCGCGTGGCGGTGCGCGCGCTGCTCTGCCAGGCGCGCCGCCCCGTCGACGATGAGGGGGCCGTGCGCGGGTACCACGCCGCGGGGGTTCAGGCCGATGAGGCGCCCCAGCGACTCGAGGTAGCGGCCCATGTGCCCGTCGTCGGGGTCGATGAGGATCGAGCCCTCGGCGGCGATCATGTCGCCGGCGACCAAGAGCTGCGCCGCCTCGTCGAAGAGGCAGAGGTGGCCGGGCGCGTGGCCGGGGGTGTGCAGCACGCGGAACGCCGCCACCGCGGTGGCGAGCTGCTCGCCCTCGGCCAACAGACGGTCGACCTTGAAGCGCACGCGCGCGGCGGTCTCGGCGTGCGCCCACACCGGCGCGCCGTGCTTGGCCGCCAGGCGCGCGACGTCGGCCACGTGGTCGGCGTGGTGGTGCGTGCACACGATGGCGGTGAGCGAGCGGCCGCCCAGCACGGCCTCGAGCAGGCGGTCGAAGCGCACGCGCTCGTCGGCGCCGTGCGCCGCGGGGTCGACCAGGAAGTTGGCTCCCGCCAAGCCCCCGAGCAGCACCGCGTTGGTGTGGGTGGCGGGCGGCAGCGTGGCGCTGCGCGCGGCCAACAGGCAGACGCCCTCCATGAGGTCGAGGCGCGCGCGCTCCGCGTCGGTGGGGGGCTGCGCCAGGGCGCGCACGGCGGACACCACGTCGTGCTCGTGAGCTGCCAGGCCAGCGACGACGCGCCGGATGGGCGAGAGCAGGAAGGCGCGGCCCGCGCGCCACTCCGCCAGCAGCGCCCGCGGCGACACCCAGCGCACGGCGCTCAGCTCCTCGCTTGCCACGGGCAGTGGGGCGGGCTCGGCGTGGAGGGAGAGCAGGAACTGCTGCACGGCGAAGCGCCCGCTCGGCACACGCCACAGCGTGAGCGGCACCAGGCCGCGGTCGTCGAGCACCAGGCGCTCCTGCGCCAGCACCTGCGCGAGGCCCTCACCGGCGGCGAGCGCGGCCGTGGCGCGCGCAGCAGCGTCGACGTCGGCGCGGCCGTCGGGGCGCGCCAGGCGCCACAGGGAGACCTCCTCGCCGAGCTCGCGGAGCGCGCAGGCGCGAGCGGCGCGCGCGTCGTGCGGCAACGAGTCGCCCTCGAGGAGGGGCAGGTGGTGGTCGACCTCTTCGAGCCCGCCGCCAGGAAAGGCCACGGTGCCCGGCCACGAGCGCGCCGCGTGGGTGCGCTGGCCCACCAAGACGCGCCCGTCGGGCAAGCGCGGGACGACCGCGGCCGCGTTGGCTCCGGCGGGCTCCTGGTCGCTGCGCTGCCGCATGCCGCGGGAGCATAGCCTCTCGAGGGTAGGCGCCGGTGCCCAAACGGTCGTGCGAGGGCGCCCGGCGTGCCCGCGTCAGCGTCGGCGTCGAGGCGCGACCAAGAGCAGCAGCGCGAGCGCCAGCGGCAGGCTCGGGCCACCACCGGCGGCGCAGCCCGAGTACGCGGCCGAGCCCGCGATGAACTTCTCCACCTCCTCGGGCGGCTGGTTCAGCGGATCGCCGTCGCCGCCCGTGGGGTTGCCGTTGGTGGGGTCGGTGGGGTCGGTCTCGCCGCCGTCGAGGTTGCCGTCGTGGTTCGAGTCTTCCGCGCCGTCGTTCAGTCCGTCGTCGTCGGTGTCGGGGTCGAGCGGATCGGTCTGGCTACCCGGACGATCGGCGTCGGCGTCGACGCTGCCCTCGTACTCGCTCTCCACCTCGGTGCCGTCGAGGAGGCCGTCGCCATCGGTGTCGGGGTTGAGCGGGTCGGTCTCGTCGTCGCCCTGGTCGCCGTCGAGGTCCATGTCTTCGCCGGCGATGCACGTGGCGCCCACAGCGCGGTCGCCGTCGCACAGGCGATCGTCGTCGCTGTCGGCGTCTCTGGGGTCGGTCTCGCCCGCGTCTTGCGTGCCGTCGCGATCGGCGTCTTCCACGCCGTCACCGAGGCCGTCGCCATCGGTGTCGGGGTTGGTGGGGTTGGTCTCGTCGGCGCCGGTGGAGCCGTTGTGGTTCTGGTCTTCGCCGCCGGTGCAGCCGACGGCCGGCGTGTCGTCGATGGGGTCGCTCCCGGTGCCGTCGCACAGGCCGTCGCCGTCGGTGTCGGGGTCGAGCGGGTCGGTGTCGTTCTGGCCGTTCACCTCCACGCCGTCGCCCAGGCCGTCGTCGTCAGTGTCGTAGTCGTGCGGGTCGGTCTCGCCGGGGTCCACCACGCCGTCGCCGTCCTCGTCCTCTTGGCCGTTGGCCAGGCCGTCGCCGTCGTCGTCGTTGCCCAGGGCGCCGTTGTCGTCTTGCGGGAAGTCCACCGGGTCGCGGCCGTTCTCGCGCTCGCTGCCATCGCCCTCGCCGCCGTCGTCGGTGTCGAAGTCGGTGGGGTCGGTCTCGTTCTGCGAGGGGTCGAAGGTGCCGTCGTGGTCGAAGTCCTCCTCGCCGTCGGTGAGCCCGTCGTCGTCGGTGTCGGCGTCGATGGGGCTGGTCTGACGGCCGGCGCGGGCGCCGTTGGCGTCGACGGTACCGGCCACCAGCTCGGAGCCATAGTTGCCCACCATGATCTCCTGGTAATCGGTGAGCAGGTCGTCGTCGGTGTCGGCGTCGTTCGGGTTGGTCTCGTTGCCGTCGAACAGGCCGTCGTTGTCGGCGTCTTCCTGGCCCTCGCACCCGGCGGCCGCGGCACCGCTCACCGAGTCGGTGCCGTCGCCGTCGCACAAGCCGTCGTCGTCGCTGTCGGTGTCGAGCGGGTTGGTGGGGTTGTTGTCGGCGGCGCCGGGCTGGCCGCCGAAGAACTCGGTGCCGTCCATGATGCCGTCGCCGTCAGTGTCGGGGTCGTCGGGGTCGGTGCCGACGTCGTCCTCTTCCTGGAAGTTCGACAGGCCATCGCCGTCGCGGTCGAAGTCTTCGATGGACACCACCACGAGGCCGAGCAGCACCGCGTCGCCGCCGGTCTGCACCGCGGCGACCAGGTTGCTGTACACGCCGTTGGCGAGGCGCCCTTGCAGGTTGAAGGTGTCGATGTCGAGCCCGTTGAGCTCGTCGCCCGTGATGCCCGAGAGCTCGTTGGCGCTCTCGCTGGTGACGCTCTCGTCGAAGATGTTGCCGCGGGCGTTCTTGCCGCCAGAGCCGCTCGGGCCGCTGTCGATGTACGCGTCCACGTCGCCGGCGGTGAGCTGCCAGATGCTCTGGTTGGAGATGCAGGTGCCGCTGCACAGCGTGAAGAAGTCGCACTCGGGCCGCCCGCTGCCGTCGACGTCGTTGATGGTGCCGTTGCAGGTGCCGGCGCCGGGGAACTCGGTGTCGCCCTCGAGCGCCACGACAGTGGCCTGGCCGCCGTTGTTCGACATCTCGAAGGGCAGGAGCGCCGACGAGGCGTCGTTGCCAATGAACTGGCTGTACACCAGGCCGCTCGCCACCTGCACCACGCGTGGCGCCGTGTCGGCCGGATCGGAGTAGAGGATGACGAGCGCGAAGGCGCCGGCGTACACGCTGCACGCCTGGGTACCCGTGCCGCACTCGCCGTTGGACACGAAGTGCGGCTCGCCCGTGTTGGCGGCGAGTCCGGTGATGCTGTACTCGCCGTCGAGGTTGGCGAGGTTGGCGAGCGCGTCGGAGAGCTCGAGGGAGCACGAGAAGTAGCGGAAGCCGCTGCCATCGCCCGCTGAGTCGATGCTGAAGCAGGGATCGTCGGTGTCGGCGCCGGCGCCGCCCGGATCGCTCGGCGTCGGGTCGTTGGCCGCGAGTGCGAGGCTGGTGCCGTTCGGCAGGTTGAGGTTGATGTTGCGGTCGGGGTTGCCGTCGGCGGTAGAGCCGTACCACGAGATGCGCGCGAACACCGCCGCGGCGCCGCTCGGGAGGTCGAGGCTACCGCCGGCGCTCGAGAGCACGCCGCCGCCGTCGGCCCGCACCACCGACGCGCCGATGACGGCCTGCTTGTAGGGTCCGCGCTGCTGTCTGACCGTCTGCAGCGCCCTGCCGGCGAAGACCTGCGCGAGGGCACCTGGCGCGCTCGCGAGGATGAGCAGGGCGCCAAGCAGGTGCAGTGAACGCTTCATGCAACTCTCCCTGTCGCCGTCGCCAGCGACACCGCGACCAGCCTCGAATGATGCCGCACCGGGGCGGATTCCTCTAGGGAGATCCCCTCCCCCACGTGACCGAGATCGCGTGCAATTCCGAGCGTTTGAGGTGCGATACATCGCGCGCGCGTCATGGCAGATCGTCCTCGTCCTCGTCGGAGGGCTCGGGGTCGGCCACGGGCTTCTTGGTCTTCGGCGCGTCGTCGTCGACGTCGTCCTTGCTCGCGGCGTCTTTGCCATCGCCCTGGTCGTCGGGCGGCGCGTCCACCTCTTCGGTGGTGACCTTCTCGGGCGCGTCGATGATGCGGAACTCGACGCGGCGGTTCTCGGCCTTGCCATCTTCGGTGGCGTTGCTGGCGATGGGCTTCTGCTCGCCGAAGCCCTTGGCCTGCAGGCGCTCGTTGGCGACGCCGCCGATGTCGATGAGGTAGGTGCGCACGCTCTTGGCCCGGCGGTCAGAGAGCTCGAGGTTGTAGTCGTCGGAGCCGTCGCTGTCGGTGTGGCCCTCGATGAAGATGGCCGGGATCTCGGTGTGCTCCTTGATGACCTGCGCGATCTGGTCGAGCAGCTCGTAGCTCTTGGGCAAGATGCGGTCGGAGTCGAAGGCAAAGAAGATCTTGTCGTTGATCTCGATCTTCTCGCGCTTGACCACGACGAGCTTCTTCTTGCCCGCCTCGTCGGGGCAGCCGTCTTCGTCTTCGAAGCCGTTCTTCACCTCGGGATCGTTCGGGCACTCGTCCACCGCGTCCTCGATGCCGTCGCCGTCGTTGTCGTCTTCGGGGCAGCCATCGCTGTCCTGCCAACGATCGATGTCCTCGGGGTCGAGCGGGCACTGGTCGTCCTTGTCGAGGATGCCGTCGCCGTCGTTGTCGGGGTCGGGGCAGCCGTCTTCGTCGTCGAAGCCGTCCTTGTCCTCGGGCACGTCGGGGCACTCGTCGACCGCGTCCTTGATGCCGTCGTTGTCGCGGTCGTCGTCGCGTTGGTAGAAGCCCACGGCGGCGAAGGCGCGCACGTCGGGGGCGCCGTAGTCGGGCACCAGGCCAGTGCCGGCGCCGAGCAAGAGCACGATGGGGCCGGTGAACCACTTGATGGCCGCGTTGGCCTCGAGCGGGAACTCGTCTTGGTTGCCGCCGAGGAAGGTGGGCGCGATGCGGCCCGCCAGGTCGGTGGTGAACAAGAGCGTGCTCGGCAGGATGGTGACCTCGGCGCCCAGGCCATAGGTAAACTCGCTGCCCACGGTGAGCGCATCGATGGCGCTGGGTGCGCGCAGCAGGAAGCCCACGTCGGCGCCCAGGCGAAAGTGCGTGGTGTTGAGCCCCACCGAGAAGGCGGGCGTGACGTTCGGGATCTTCTCGCCCGCCAGCGCGCCCGCGCGTTGGTTGAGCTGCGCGATGGGGATCAGGTCGCTCTGGATGCGGAAGCTCGCCACCACGCCGTCGTTCCAGGGCGTGAGCAGCGCCTTGCCCATGACGCGCAGGTCGCCGGTGGTGAACTCGGAGAGGCCCTCGCCGTCGAAGCCAGCGCCGTTCAAGTACAGGCCGGGCGCCACGATGCCGATCTCGAAGCGATCGAAGAGCCCGAGCGCGGCGGCCAGCTCGGCGTTCACCTGGTGCGCGATGATGGCGTCGCCCACCTGCTGGCCGTCGACGTCGCGGTACACCAGCGGATCGTGCGCGTAGGAGAGGAGCAGCCACGCCGACGGCACCAGGTGCGGCAGCACCGCGGGGTGGTTGGTGACGACGTAGTTATGCGGCCCCGCCGCGGCCTCGAAGTGGTTGATGCCGCCGGCCGACGCGGGGGTCGCGGCCACCGCGACGGCGAGCCCCAGGATCAGATTGCGCATCGATCGCCCTCCGCTTGCGATCTCCTGAGTCGCGCGACGCGTCAAGTAGCGCAAGTTCCTGCACCTCTTGCGCGTTTCGGGGTGGTCCGAATCGGTCATGCGGGGTGGGCGGGTGTCTACTGCCAGGACTGTGCCAAGGTAGCAGCGGGCGTATACTGCCCGACGATCGACGGCGGACTCGCCTGGAGGATGGCTCGTGGAGCTGAAGCTCGTCCCAAAGCTGCAGCAATCGCTGGTGATGACGCCGCAGCTGAAGATGGCGATCAAGCTCTTGACGCTCAACCACCTCGAGCTCAAGGACGCGGTGGCGCAGGAGCTCATCGACAACCCGGTGCTCGAAGAGGTGAACGACGACGTCAGCCGGGCCACCGCCACGGACGTGGAGGCGCCGGCCGGCAGCGCACCGCCGCCTCCGGAGGGGACGTCCGAGGTCTCGCTCGGCACCAGCCAACAACAGCAGCAGGACGCTGGCGCCAACATCGACTGGGAGAGCTACGCCGACAGCTACAACTACCTGCCGCCGGCAGCGGGCAGCGGGCGCGACACGCAGTTCGACGATCTGCCGGGCATCGACCAGACCCTCACCCGGGGCGAGACGCTCGAGGAGCACCTGCTGTGGCAGGTGCGCATGAGCGACATGAACGAGCTCGAGTGCCAGATCGCCGTCCGCCTGCTCGGTGAGATGAACGACGACGGCTTCCTCGACGCGGCGCCGATGGTGACCCCGGAGCCTGCCGCACCCGCACCGAAGAACGGCGCTGCGGCGGGCCATGACGACGACGACGACGACGACGAGGCCATGCTCGCCGACGGACCGGCGCGCGCGCCGGCCGGCCCGGTCGACGACGCGGACGGCGACGACCAGGCAGCGGAGCCCGCGCTGCTCGCCGACGGTCCGTCGGCGAAGGCCACGCGCATCGACCCGGTGGAGCTGGTGGCCGCCGAGCTCGACATCCCGGTGGAGTGGATCGACGCGGTACGCAAGCGCATCATGCGCCTCGATCCCGTGGGCGTGCTTGCCCGCGACCTGCGTGAGTGCCTGCTCGTGCAGCTCGAGCTGTGGGGCTACGACGACGAGACGCTGGTGTGGCGCATCGTCGAGCGCCACATGCGCGAGGCCGAGCGCCACAACTTCGCTGCCATCGCGCGCGAGGAGAAGACCACGCTCGAGGACGTGGGCGAGGCCATGCGCATCGTCGAGCAGCTCGAGCCGCGTCCGGCGCGCAACTTCATCGCGCAGGGCGCGATGCCCGATAGCACCTACATCACGCCCGACGTCTCGGTGCAGAAGCTCGGCGACGACTGGCATGTGCTGCTGAACGAGGACGGGCTGCCCAAGCTCAAGATCAGCAAGTTCTACCTCGACCAGCTGCGCGCGGCCCAAGCGGCGCGCGCCGCCGGCCAGCGACTCGCCGCCGACCCGTCACGTACCTACATCAAGGACAAGAAGCGCTCGGCGGAGTGGCTGATCCGCTCGATCTACCAGCGTCAGCGCACCATCTATCGGGTCGTCGAGAGCATCTTGAAGCACCAGCGCGACTGGTTCGACGGCGTGGGTCCGTTGCGGCCGCTGATCCTGAAGGAGGTCGCCGACGACATCGAGATGCACGAGTCGACGGTGAGTCGCGTGACCTCGAGGAAGTACGTGCACACGCCGCGCGGCGTCTTCGAGCTGAAGTACTTCTTCAACTCGGCCATCCAGACCGGCGACGGCGCCAACATCGCCGCCGAGGCGGTGCGCGACGAGATCAAGCGCGTGGTGGCCGGCGAGGAGCCGAAGAAGCCGCTCTCCGATGCGCAGATCGTGAAGATCCTGGCCGAGCGCAACATCGAGATCGCGCGCCGCACCGTCGCCAAGTACCGCGAGGAGCTCGGCATCCTGCCAAGCAACCGACGCAAGAAGGTGTTCTGAGTGCGATGGCCGGGGGGCCGTTGGTAGACCGTACTCCAGAAATGGCGTACAAATCTGGAGTATGGTCGACCGACTACTGGCGCGGCCTGCGCACCAGAGCTTCTTCCTGTTCGGCGCGCGCGGCACCGGCAAGAGCACCTGGCTGCGCACCGTGCTGCCCGAAGGGCCGACGGTCGCGTGGTTCGACCTGCTCGATCTCGAGACCGAAGACCTGCTCCGCGCCCGCCCGCAGGCGTTCGCCCAGCGCCTGGCGACGCTGCCGAGCAAGGTGCGCTGGGTGGTGGTCGACGAGGTGCAGAAGCTCCCGCGCCTGCTCGACACCGTCCATGCCGTCATCGAGCTGAAGCACCTGCGGTTCGCGCTCTCGGGCTCGAGCGCGCGCAAGCTCAAGGCCGGCGGCGCCAACATGCTCGGTGGGCGCGCGCTGTCGTTGCGCCTGTTCCCGTTCACCGAGCGTGAGCTCAGTGCCGGCTTCGACCTGGCCGACGCGCTGCACTTCGGCACGCTGCCGCAGCTGCTCACGCTGCGCGGCGCCGCCGCCAGGAACGCCTTCCTGCGCGCGTACGCGCTCACCTACCTGAAGGAGGAGGTCTGGGCCGAGCAGTTGGTGCGTAAGCTCGACCCGTTCCGGCGGTTTCTCGAGGTGGCCGCGCAGTCGCACGGCAAGATCGTCAACGTCGCCAACATCGCGCGCGACACCGGCGTCGACGACAAGACAGTGGCGACCTACCTCGAGATCCTGGAAGACACCCACCTGGCCCTGCTGCTCGAGCCCTTCGAGCACTCCTTCCGGCGCCGGCTCTCGAAGAAACCCAAGCTCTACTACTTCGACAATGGCGTGGCGCGCGCGTTGGCGCGCACGCTCGAGACCCGGCTGGCGCCGCGCACCAGCGCGTGGGGCGAGGCCTTCGAGGCGTTCTTGATCACGGAGGCGCACCGGCTGGCCAGCTACCGGCGCCCCGACTACCGCCTCTCCTACCTGCGCACCAAGGACGACGCCGAGGTCGACCTCGTGGTGGAGCGGCCCGGCAAGCGGACGCTGTTCGTCGCGATCAAGAGCAGCGGCTCGCCCGATCCGATCGAGGTCAATCGACTGGCCCGACTCGCCAAGGACCATGGCCGAGCCCGCCCGATGCTCTGGTGCTCGACGCCGGTTCCCTTGCGCGTCGGCGAAGTCGATGTGCTGCCGTGGCAGGAGGCGCTGCGGCACTGCTTCTGAGCAAGGTGGGAATTCGATCGGGGCCGTCGACAGCGCGCAGTGCCGACCCAGTATGCTGTGCTCGATGACGCACCAGCCGACCGAGCCGACGCTGGCGCTCGCCACCGCCACCGCCACCGCGCCCCGCCGGCTCATCGACGACGCGCGCACGCTCGACGACGAGCAGCTCCTCGAGCTGCTCCAGAGCTTCAACTCGCGCACCGTCGCGGTGGGCGCGGTGGGCGCGGCGGCCACCGCCGCGCTCGCGATCGCGATGACGCCGGTCGCCTGGTTCGCGGGGCTCGCGCTCATGCCCGCGGCGGTGGGCGGGTTCCTGCTCGCGAACCGCGCCGTGTCGCGCGCCGCCGCTGCGCGACTCGGCGTCACGCCGGCTTGCCTGCGCGCCGTCGAGCGTGCTTTCGACCGCGCGTCGCGCAAGCTCGACGTGCGCACGCTCAAGGCCGCCGACTGGGTGCGCACCGACTATGCGCGCATGGTGCCGTTGGTGCGCGCCGAGCTTGAGCGCACCGGCGGCTGACACGCGTTTCCACGAGGTCACGGCCGCTGTTTCGCGCACCGGTCCCTTGACGCATCGGCATGCAGCCCGCACGCTCGCGTGATGCGCGTCGCGCTCGTCGTCGCCGGCCTGTGCACGCTCGTCGCCGCCGCGAGCGGCTGCCCGCCGCTCACACCCAGTGGAGCCGACGGCGCGATCGACGCTGGTGTGGAGGTCGCGATCGACGCCGGTGATGGCGGCGCGGAGCGGGACGCCGGCACCGCGGCCGGCGACGAGATCGGCACCGGCTTCGGCGAGCTGCCGGTCTTCGAGGATCCCGACGCCGACGCCGGCACCTTGCCGCCCGACGTCGTCGACGCCACCAGCATCGATGACCGGCTGCTGTTCGGCTACCAGGGCTGGTTTTCCTGCGAGGGCGACGGCTCACCGCTTGATCAGGCTGGCGACGGCTGGCGCCACTGGTCGCCGGGCGTCACGCCGGCGCCCGAGAACGTCAGCTTCGAGATGTGGCCGGACACGCGCGAGCTCGACCCCGCGGAGCTCTGCCCCACCTCGATGTCCATGGTCGATGGCTCGAACGCCGGGCTCTACTCCGCGTGGAACGCGGCCACCGTCGATCGCCACTTCTCCTGGATGAAGCAGCACGGCCTCGACGGCGTGCTCTTGCAGGAGTTCGTCGTCGAGCTCGAGCAGGGGAGCGCGCCGCGCGCCTTCCGCGACGGCGTGCTCGACAATGTCCGCGCCGGCGCCGAGGCGCACGGCCGCACCTGGGCCGTCATGTACGACATCTCGGGCGCGCCCGAGGCCGAGCTCAACGCGCGCATCATCGAGCACTGGGGCGGGCTCGCCGCGAGCGGCGTGTTGGCGTCGGAGCGCTACCTGCACCACGACGGCCGGCCCGTCATCGGCGTCTGGGGCTTCGGCTTCACCGATCGCGCGGGCACGCCCGCGCACGCGAACGCGCTGCTCGACTGGCTGCAGCGAGACGCGCCCGCAGGCCGGCTCGCCTTCGTCGTCGGCGGCGTGCCCTCGCGCTGGCGCACGCTCACGGCGGACTCGTCGAGCGACCCGGCGTGGGCCGCCGTCTACCGGCGCTACGACGTCATCAGCCCCTGGCTGGTCGGGCGCTTCGACGACGAGGCGAGCGCGCGCGCCTATCGCGACGACGTGATGGACGCGGACGTCGCCGCAGCGCACGCCGCCGGGCGCCGCTACATGCCGGTGATCTTCCCGGGCTTCTCGTGGGCGAACCTGTTTCGCGGCACCGCGGAGAACCTGATCCCGCGCCGCGGCGGGCGCTTGTGGTGGACGCAGTTCTACGAGGCCAAGAGCGCCGGTGCCGACACCTACTTCGGCGCCATGTTCGACGAGGTGGACGAGGGCACCGCCATCATGAAGGTGGCCGAGACGCACGCGATGGAACCCACCACCGGCGCCTTCCTCTCGCTCGACGCCGACGGCGAGGCGCTGCCATCCGACTGGTACTTGCAGCTCGCCGGCGCGGCCACGAGCGTGCTGCGCGGCCAGGCGACGTTGACCGCGAGCCGGCCGATCGCGCCGCCGTTGCCGACCTGCTCGCCGCCCGACAGCGAGCTCGTGATCGATCGCTGCGTGCCCTCGTGTGGCGCGGCGGGCGGCGACTCGTGCGACCCCGGCGTGTGCGCGTCGCGCCCGCAGCTCGAGTCGCACGACTGCGACGTGTGTTGCGACGCGACACCATGAGCGGGCGCGCTCAACCCGAGCCGTTGTGCCAAGATCGCGCCGTGGCCCTGGGATGCCGCGAGCACGTGCACCGATGGTTGCGCAGCACCGGCCTCGCCGCCGCCGCCGTGCTCGTCGCTGCGGCATGCCGGCTCGTCGGCGCGCTGCCCTGTCGCCTTGACAGCGATTGCCCCTGGGGTCAGCGCTGCACAGCCACGGTCTGTGCCGCCGCCAGCGGCACCGACGACACGCCGGGCGAGGGCGAAGGTGAGGGTGAAGGTGAAGGTGAAGGTGAGGGCGAAGGTGAAGGTGAGGGTGAAGGTGAAGGCGAGGGTGAGGGCGAAGGTGAAGGTGAAGGTGAAGGTGAAGGTGAAGGCGAGGGTGAGGGCGAAGGGGAGGGTGACCCGTGCGATCCAGCAGCTGCCGACGAGGACGTCGACGGCATCGCCGACGCCTGCGACAACTGCCCGGCCACCTACAACCCGGACCAGGCCAACAGCGGCGACACCGATAGCGTCGGCAACGCCTGCGACCCGCGCCCGGACGCCGACGACGCCATCGTGCTGTTCGAGAGCTTCAACGGCACCATGGACGCGGCCTGGAGCGTGATCGGGCCAGCGGGAGAGTGCGGCTGGGACGTTGACGCGGCGCAGGGCCGCCTAGTGAGCACCCTGGACGAGACCACCAACGAGTGCATCGTCGCGTTCCCGGTGCCGGACGCCGACGTGATCGTCGAGGCACAGGCCCGCTATCAGGCGATCGGTGCCTACGTGTGCAACCTGTTCGTCGCCGCGCGCGTCACGCCGGCGCCCGGGGACGAGGTGTGGGACGGTTATTCGTGCAGCGCGCGCATGCCCGACGCCGCCACCGGCATGCTGCGGGCGTTCTCGTTCGACGACAGCTCAGGCACGTCGCTGGGCGAAGTGCTCGTGGCACCTTTCGCGGAGGGTGAGACGCACGTGCTGCGCGCGCAGATCGACGGCGACCAGCTCACTTGCGCGCTCGACGGCAGTGTCAACGTCGCGGCAGCCAGCGGCACCTGGACCGCCGGCCGCGTCGCGGTCGGCGCGTTCAACGCGCGCGCGGAGTTCGACTGGGTGGTGGCGTACGCTCGCCGTGACTAGGGCGTTCCCTGAACTCGCAAAGGCCCCCACCCGGTCTGCACGTGACGTCGCCAAACCGCTCCCCCGAGATCCTCACCATTGATCACTTCTCAGCGCTTTCCGGGCGAAAGGGATCGCCCCGGCCAAAGAGACGACGTCGTCAAGTCCGCGTCCGATGGTGATGGCACCGGCGCGAGCCCCGGTGGACCTGCCGGAGT
>JADZDP010000019.1 GCA_020850995.1 Deltaproteobacteria bacterium | reverse complement strand
CGAGCGCATCGCCGAGCACTGGATGGGCGCCGTGGCCAACGGCGGCTTCCGTGCCTGCTCGCCCAGCGCCGCCTAACTCATCGAAAACAATGGGTCTCTGGCGCGGCCCGGTAGATCTGGTTGAGACGCTTGGACGGGGTGTCAGAAAAGATACTAATATTCCTGACGGAGCGACCCATGGGAACCGCCAACACCATCCGCGAGCACATCGAGAAGCTGCCTCAGGGCGAGCCCTTCACGGCGTCGTCGATGCTGTCGTTCGGCTCTCGGGCGGCCGTGGACCAGGCGCTGAGCCGGCTCGCGCGGGAGGGCGCCATCGCGCGCATCACCCGCGGCGTCTACGTGCGCCCGGAGGTGAGCAAGTACGTCGGCACGGTGCTCCCCGAGCCCCTCAAGGTCGTGCAGGTGATGGCGCACGAGCACGGCGAGGTGGTTCAGGTGCACGGCGCGGAGGCCGCGCGCCGCATGGCGCTGTCGACCCAGGTGCCGACGAAGTCGGTCTTCCTGACGTCGGGTCCCAACCGGCACTTCCGCATCGGCAAGCTGGAGGTCGTCCTCAAGAACGTGAGCGCACGCAAGCTCGCGCTCGCCGAGCGACCCGCCGGCGTGGCGCTCACCGCGCTCTGGTACCTCGGCAAGGAGCAAGTGACGTCCGAGGTCGTGAGGACCATCGAGACCCGCTTGGCCCCGGAGGAGTTCACCGCGCTGTGCGCCGCGAAGAGCCAGATGCCCGCGTGGATGGCCGACACGATCCGCGCGTACGAGATGAAGCACGGAGCCCGCGCCCATGGCTGACGTGTTTCTCCTTCTCGATGACGACGAGAGACGGAAGATCCTCGCTGGCGCAGCCCAATAGCTCGGCCGCAGCGCGCAAGCTCTGGAGAAGGACGTCTGGGTCTGTTGGGCGCTGGAGCAGCTCTGGGCCACGCCGAACGCGGTGAAGATGGCGTTCAAGGGCGGCACGTCGCTGTCCAAGGTGTACGACGCGAACGAACGATTCTCCGAGGACGTCGACGTCACGCTCGACTACCGGAGCCTCGATCCCGATTTCGATCCGTTCGCTGAGGGGATCTCGAAGAACAAGCTCAAGACGGCCGGCGAACGCTTGCGCACGCTCGTGACCAGCCACGTGCATGACATCGTGGTGCCGCACCTGTGCGCACGGTTGAGCTCCGTGAGCGCGGACGCCTCGTACGCCATCGACGTGTCTGCCAACGGGGAGGAGGTCAGGATCAAGTACCGCTCCGTCGTCGATGCGCCGCATGGCTACGTCGCGGACAGCGTGCTGCTGGAGCTCGGCGGCCGCAACATCACCGAGCCGAACGAGAAGCACACGGTGACGCCGTACATCGCGTCCGTCCTTGAAGGCGTCCTGTTGCCATCTGCGACCATCGACGTCCTCGTCGGCAGCCGTACCTTCTGGGAGAAGGCGACGTTGATGCACGTCGAGTGCAGCCGCGAGGAGTTCAAGACGGGCGCAGATCGCTTGTCGCGGCACGGGTGCGATCTCTTCAAGCTCGCGGACCATGCGATCGGCCGAAGCGCCGTCGCGAACCGCGCCCTCTTGGCCGACGTCGTCAAGCACAAGAAGGTGTTCTTCAGCGCCAGCCACGCCAACTACGACGCCTGCGGCGCGGGCGGCCTCAAGCTCGTGCCGGACGATGCTGCCCTGGTGGTGCTCCGAGCCGCCTACGAGAAGATGGTGTCGGCCGGGATGTTTTTCGGGGAGCCGCCGACCTTCGATGACGTCGTCATGCGACTCAGGAGACTCGAAGCAGAGATCAACGCGGCAAGCGCTCCGTGAAGGTGTCGGCTCTCCGCCGGAATAACGCCTAGAGAACCGAGCCGGCCACGTTGGCGGGCTATGCCATCATCGGGAGGTAATCATGGGACACGGAATCGAACTCATCGAGAACGACGTCGAGATCGACTGTTTCAGCTATGCGGCCGTGACCTGCTTTGTATGGGCCGCGCACATGCGCTCGCCCGCTGCCGTCCAGCGGACGTGCCACTTGCCGGTCTTCTGCTTGTAGATGCCGCCCATGCCGTACTCCGTACTCCGTACGGCCGGCGTCGAGCGACGTCGGTGCAATCGAAGGCAACGGCGCTGCACCCGCACCCGGCGAAACCGTGGCCTCAGATTGGCCTCACGGGGTCAGGGAAAAGAAAAACGCGGACCTAGCCACGAGGCTACGTCCGCGTCTTGTTTGGTTGCGGGGGTTGGACTTGAACCAACGACCTTCGGGTTATGAGCCCGATGAGCTACCAACTGCTCCACCCCGCGTCGGGTGCAGGCGATCCATAACAGCCCCCGGCCCGAAGTCAAGCGTCGCCCGCGTCTGGCAGCTCCACCGCGATCTCGCGCCGGTCGGCGTCTTCGCCCGCGGTCACGATGCGCACGCAGCCAACGGGGCCAGGCAGGGCAAGGTCACGCGGCCACTCCACGAGAGAAAATGCTCCCTGATCGCGCAAGAGCTCCATGAGCCCGAGCTCCTCGAGACCGCGCGCGTCGGCCAGGCGGTACAGGTCGAGGTGGTGCACCGGCGGCGTGGTCGGGTAGCTGCGCGCAAGCGCGAAGGTGGGGCTCTGCACCACCACGCCCTCGCCGCCCGGCAGGGCGCGCACGAAGCCACGCACGAACGCGGTCTTGCCGGCGCCAAGCTCACCCTCGAGCAGGAGCACGAGCGGGGGCGTCACCTGGCGCGCGATCTCGGCAGCGAAGCTCTCGGTCTCGTGCTCGGAGTGCGTGGTGCGATGCAGGCGTGTCATGCGGGGCGGCCGAGCACGGCGGCGACGGCGTCCGCGATGTCGGAGGCGAGGGCGCCGCGCGTTCCAAGGCGTGTGCCCGCGCGTTGGTGCGCCTGCACGCCCACCAGCGCCGCGTCGAGCGGCGCAAGCCCCCGCCCGAGCAGCGCGCCGATGACGCCGGCGAGCACGTCGCCGCTGCCGGCCACTGCCAGCGCCGGCGCGCCGCCCTCGACGACGACCGGCTCATGGCCCGGCGCCGCGACCACCGGGCACGCGCCCTTGAGCACCACCACGCCGCCGAGCAGCTCGACGAGCCCGTGGGCCGCGGCCAGGCGATCGGCCTGCACCGCCGCGCTCGACGACGACAACAGGCGCCCGGCCTCGCCCGGGTGCGGCGTGCACACGCAGGCCAAGCCGGCCAGCGGTCGACCCGCGAGCGCGTCGAGCGCCTCGGCGTCGACGAGCACGGAGGTACGCGCGGCGGCGCACGCCTCGAGGATGGGCCGCGCCCGATCGGCGCGCGCGCCCAGGCCCGGGCCGAGCACCACGGCGTCGAACGCCGCCGCCAGCTCGCTCGGGCGCGGATCGGCGCGCACCATCAGCTCGGGGGCCGGCGCTCGCCCGGGGGGGCCCTCGACGACGAGGGTGCACAAACCGCAGCCCGCGCGCAGCGCGGCGCGCGCGGCCAGATGCGCGGCGCCGGCGCGCGCGGGCTCGCCCTCCACCACGCCCACGTGGCCAAACCGCCCCTTGTGCGCCTGCGGGTCCACGGCAGGCACCAGGTGCTGCGCCTCCACCAGGCGCCAGGCGGCGGGCGCGCCGGCGCCCGGCTGTTCGAGCAGCCCGATGTCGACGGCCGCCACGTCGCCGCACAAGAAGCGCCCGGGCTCGGCCGCGTGCGCGACCTTGCGCCGCCCGAACGTGACGGTCATGGCTGCGCTCGCCACGGGGCCCTGAGGGGCTTGGCCGTCGCTCGGCAGGCCCGAGGGCACGTCGACGGCGAGCAGGGGCAGCGGCGCCCTCCCCATGGCCTCGATGGCGTTCTTCCCCACTCCTTCGACCGCGCGGGTGAGGCCGGTGCCGAAGAGCGCGTCGATGAGCACGCCCGGCGCGACGGCCGCGATCACGGCGTGAAGGTCGTCGGCGAGATCGGCCAAGAAGAAGGGTGCGCCGAGCGCGGCGCTGCTCCAGCCGTGCGCCTCGGCGGTGGCGAGGAACATCTGCGCGGCCAAGGCGGCATCGCCGCTGAGCTGATCGGGGGCGCGCAGCGTGACCACAGGGCAGGGCACACCGGCGCCCCAGAGGTGCCGCGCCGCCACCCAGCCGTCACCGCCGTTGTTGCCGGGGCCTGCCAGCACCAGCGCGCGCTCGAGCCCGGGCACCAGGCGGCGCGCGGCCTCGGCCACGGCGCGCCCGGCGTGTTCCATCAAGACGATGCCGGGGACGCCGAGGTCCTCGATGGTGTGCGCGTCGGCGGCGCGAGCCTGCGCGGCGGAGGCGAGGGGTTCGAGCGTGGCACGCACGCCGGCAGGGTAGCGCACTCGCCCCGTCCACTGCAGCGCACGGTTGGGGCCTACGACCCCTGCTTGCTCTCGTCTTCCTCGAGGAGCGACATGAGCTCGCTGATGGTGTCGTCGTTCGGCAGCTCGGACAATGCCTCGCGCGCGTGGTGCAGCGCGCGTTGGCGCTCGCCGGTCTTGTGGCACAAGACCGCCATGGCCGCGTGCGCGTCGCCCGAGCTGGGCTCGAGCCGCAGCGCGTGGTCGAGCGCGGTGCGCGCTTCGTGAAACAGGCGCTGCTCGCAACAGGTGCGCCCGAAGTTCACCAGGAAGCCCACCTCGTCGGGCGCCAGGCGCACGGCGCGTCGGAACTGCGCGTGCGCGTCGGCGGCTGCGCCGGACTTGTGCAGCGCCACGCCGAGGGCGTTGGCCGCGTCGGCATGCTCGGGCAGCGCTTGCGCCGCGCGCTGCAGGAACACGATGGCGCGCTTGTGATCGTTCACGGCCGACAGCGTGCGCCCGAGCGCCAGGTTCATCTCGCCGTCGGCCTGCGAGGCGCGCACGGCGCGCTCGAAGTACGGCAGCGCGGCCTCGGGCTTGCCGAGCAGCTCGAGCGAGAGGCCGCGCAGGTAGTCGCTGTGGCCGCGTCCGAGGTCGGCCCGCGTCTCCGCTTGATCACGCACGTTGAAGTACGCGTCAGGGACCACGTGGAGCTCGAAGCGTCCCTGGCCGAGCTTCGGCAGCTCGACGACGTGATCGATGCCCAGCGGATCGCTGCCGTCGGAGAACAGGTCCTCCTCGAGCTGCGCGGCGCGACGCTTGGCTTCGGCCAAGAGCTCGGCGCTCGCGTGCTCGCTGCCGAACAGCGCGCTGTTCTCGGTTGCACAGGTGACGCGCGTCCGCGGCTCGTGGGGCGCGAGCTGATCGAGGACGCCGCGCATCAAGGTCGGGTGCGCGGTGATGGTGGCGGCCTTGTCGGCCACCAGGCACGCAACGCGGGTGAGTCCACGCGCGCCGCGCTGCTCGACGACGAAGGCATGGGCGCTCATGGTGAAGGCGGGCAAGGTGCGGCGCGCCTCGTCGCGGTAGTGCTCGAAGCGCTCGGCGTGGTCATCGGGCTCGCGCTGCACCGGGCGCACGACGCCGTCGACGGTCTGCACCGCGATCAGCGCCGCGCCGTCGACGGTCGCGGCGAGCGCGTCGGGGTAGGCCTTGAGGTAGCTCGTGCTGCGCAACAGCACGCCGATATCGCCGGCGTCGGGGCCGCCCAGGTCGTCGAGGCGCGCGCGCGCCAAGAACGCGTCGGCGGTGAGGCCAGAGGCGAGCTGCGCAGCGAGCAACTGGCGGTAGTCGAGGCGCACCGCGCTCTGGGCGTCTCGCGCCACCAGCACGCCGTCAGCGACGTCGAAGCGGCGCCCCGTGAAGCGGCGCTCGAGCGCGCGCACGAGCGCCGCGTAGCCACGGAGCTCGTGCGCCAGGGTGGAGGCGCGGCGGCTGATGGTCGAGAGCGGCCCGCGCCCGGTCCACAGCGCCTCGGCGAGCAACGCGTTGCTGCCGACGTGGGCTTCGAAGCGACCATCGGTGACGCGGATGAGCTCGATCTCCTCGTCGATGCGGGCAACGAAGCCCTGCTGCTCGGCGGCATGCGCCATGGCCTGCATCACCGCTTCGACGTCGATGAAGAACACGATGCCGGTCTCGCCCTCGAGGCGCGAGCCCTGCTCACCGCCCCATTCCTCTGGCGTGGGCGAGAATGGGGGATTGGCGTCCTTCAGCGCGGACCACGTCACCGACGAGAAGCGCTGCGCACTCTCGAGCTGTGCCAGCACCGCGTCGATGTCGGCGGACACCATGCGCTCGCGCTCGGCCGGCATGGCCTCGATGCGCGGGATGACCAGCACCTCGACGCTCGGGTCGAGCGTCACGTTGACCGCGCGCTGCCCGTCGTGCGCCTCGCCGACGGCGCGCAACAGCTCCGCGCGGAAGCGGTCCGCCGGCACCGAGGGCAGGCGCGCGCCCAAGAGCGCGTCCACCTCGCGCGCGCCGCCGCCGCGCAGCTGCCCACGCGCAGCGCCGCGCAGCCACGATCCCAGGCGCGAGAACAGGCGCACCCAACGATGCTAGCGCGAGGTCGACGAGGCGGGCCTGCGCGCCGACGCTGACGGGACAGGTAGGACGCCGCGCAGCGTCAACGACGCTCCATCAGAGCGAGGTCACCGAGAACGCCGCTGCCGCCTCGCGCAACAGGCCCACCGTGTCGCGCACGTCGGGGCGCAGGTGCAAGTCACGGTGGTCGCCGTAGAACAGGAAGGCGGGCTGGGCCTCACGCTTGAGCGTGCCCACGAAGAGCGCGCCGGGCATATGGCCGCCGAAGGCGCGAAAGAAGTGCAGCCAGTCGGTCGAGGTGACGCTGGCGCCGTAGAAGGCGTCCTTGCGGCCGAGCAGCTCGCGCATGCCGGCGCAGCGCGCGATGGCACCCGGGATCGCCGACACGTCGGGGATCCCGTGCGCGGCCAGCACCTGCACGCCGCCACGGAGATCGGCGACGAAGCATCGGTCGAAGCGCGTCGCCAAGAACGCCACCGCCAGCTCCGCCACCTCGCGCGCGGTCTTCGCGCTCGCCAGGTGCGCCGCGACGTCGGGCAGTGAGGCGATGCGCAGCGTGGCGGGCGCCGGCGTCTGCGTCTGCGTGGTGGCGCGGCGCTCGGTGCGCGGCGGCTCGGTGAGCGGGGTGGCCCGCGGCGGCGCCGCCGCGGCCGCCACCGGTGGCGTCGACGACGGCGGCGCCGTGGGCGCCTTGCGCGTCACCAACAGCACCGGTTGGTCCGCCACCGCCGGTTCGACGCCGAGGGGCATGAGGCGCTCCCCCGAGGGGGTGCGTGGCAACGCCCCCGCCGGTGGGGACAGCATCGGGGCCGCGCCGACCCGTGGTGGTGTCGCGCTGGGGAAGAAGGGCAGCGGCGTGGGCGCGGGCATGGGGCCAGCGACCATCTCGGTATGGGTGGGGCCGAGCGGTCGCTTGAGCGCGACCAGCGGGACGGGCTCGTCGCTCGGCTCGTCGGCCAGCGCGTCCGCGAGCGAGAAGCTCAGCTCGTCGATCTCGCCCACCGCGTCGGCGAAGCCCGAGAGGTCGACGTCGCTCCCGGAGCGTCGGCCCAGGCGCTCGGTCGACGACACGTGCCAGCCTTGCGGTCGCGCCAGCGTGTCGATCTGCTCCAGCAGGTCGGCGGCGCTGCCGGGGCGGCGCTCGGGGTGTTTCTCGAGGAGCGAGAGCACCAGCAGGTCGATGCTCTGGGGGATGTGCGCCGCGGGCACGCGTTGGCTCGGCGCCAGCGGCGTCTCGTGGATGTGGCGCAGGATCACCTTGATGCTGCTCTCGCCCTCGAAGGGTGGCCGCCCGGTGAGCAGCTCGAACCACATGGCGCCGAGCGAATAGAGGTCGCTGCGCGGATCGTCGGACACGCCGCTGGCGCGCTCGGGGCTCATGTACGCGGGCGTCCCCGGAATGACGTCGCGCTGGGTGATGGGGGTCTTGTTGTCGGGCTCGATGGAGCGCGCGAGCCCGAAGTCGAGCACCTTGGGGAAGTCCACGTCGCCGGAGCGCTCCACCAGCATGACGTTCTCGGGCTTGAGGTCGCGGTGGACGATACCGGCGCCGTGGGCGGCCGTGAGCGCGGCGGCCACCCCGCGCATGACGTGCAGCGAGCGATCCCACGCCATGGCGCCGGCGCTGTCGAGCAGCTCGCGCAGGCTCTGGCCCTCGAGGTACTCCATGGCGATGTACAGCTCGCCCGCCTCGGTGTTGCCAAAGTCGTGCAGCGTGACGACGTGCGGGTGCGCCAGGCGCGAGACGGCGCGCGCCTCCTTCTCGAAGCGCAGCGCCGCGGTCTTGTCGTCGTCGTGACGCCGGAGCAGCACCTTGAGCGCCACCGGTCGATCGAGCGGCCGCTGGATGGCCAGGTACACGGCGCCCATGCCGCCCTGGTTGAGCTTGCGTTCGATCTGATAGCGACCGGCGATGACCCGTCCGACGTAGGGATCGCGGGCATCGGGCTTGGCGAGCTCGACCACGGGGGGACATTACGCGGATCGCCGGCGCGTTGACGAGCAGGGCCGCCTTCGTCGTACCGTTCGCGCGTGGACAAGACCCCGCCCCCACCTCCGAGCGTCGTCCCGACGGTGAGCACCTGCACCGTGTGCGGCACGTCGTTCACGCCGCGCGTGTCGTACCAGCTCGAGCGCAAGGCCGACGGCACGCAACGCGCGTACTGTTCGCTGCCCTGTAAGGCGGGCGCCAGCGCCGGCGCGGTGCCGTGCGAGGTGTGCGGCAAGCGCTTCGTCGTCACCTACGCCTTCCAGGCGCGCAAGGGACGCGACGGCGGCGTCCACCACGTCTGCTCGGAGCCGTGTGGCGCGGCGCTCACCGCCAACCGGCCGAAGCCGGTGCCCTTCGAGCGACCCTATCGGGTGGCCGTGCTCAACCAGAAGGGCGGCACCGGCAAGACCACGACGTCGATCAACCTGGCGGCAGGTATCGCCGACACCGGCGGGCGCGTGCTCTTGGTGGACTGCGATCCCCAGGGCAACGTGGGTGTCTCGCTCGGCGTCCGCGGCGAGCGCTCGCTGTACCACGTGCTGCTCGACGAGTGCTCCGTCGACGACGCGGCCGTGCCCATCGGCGAGAGCTTCGACGTCATCACCAGCGACGACACGCTGGCCGCCGCCGAGATCAAGCTGGCGCAGCACCCCGCGCGCGGTGCCGTGCTCAAGCGGCGGCTCGAGGGTGCCACGCGCTACACGCACGTGGTGGTCGACTGCGGCCCCTCGCTCAGCCTGATCAACCAAAACGCGCTCTGCTTCGTCGACGAGGTGCTGGTGCCGGTGGCCTGCGACTACCTGTCGCTGGTGGGCGTGAAGCAGGTGTTGAAGACCGTCAAGAACATCAACCAGCACCTGGGCCACCCGCTGCGCGTGGGCGCCGTGCTGCCCACCTTCTACGACGGGCGCGCCAAGATTTGCCGCGACGCGCTCGAGGCCTTGCAGCAACACTTCGGCGAGCTGTGCCTGCCGCCGGTGCGGCAGAACACCAAGCTCAAGGAAGCGCCGAGCCACAAAAAGACCATCTTCGAGCACGACCCGTCGTCGACCGGGGCCGAGGACTACCGCGTGGTCGTGCGCCTCATGCTCGAGCGCTCGCGGCGCGTGGCGCCGACCGAGGCGGCGGCGGCCGGCCCGACAGACCTGGCGGCGCCAAGCGCTGCCGCGCGAGGGCGCGCATGAGCGGGCGTCGCAAGGGCGACGATGACGACGACGAGCTCGGGCTCGGCGTCAACCCGCTTGCCGAGGCCGACCCGCTGGTGTCGACGTTCTACCGAGCGCCCGATGCGCAGAAAGGCCGTGGGCGCCGCTCGCGCGGGCGGCAGCCGCTCAAGGACGGCCGCACCTGGCGGCTCGTCACCTTCTCCTTCTACGAGGAGGACGTGCGGCGCCTCGACGCGCTGCTGTCGGAGGCCAAGCGTCGCGGTCACCGGCGCGTCAGCCGCTCGCAGATCGTGCGCCTGGCCTTGCGTCAGGTGGACCTGGCGTCGTTGCCTGAGATCGTCTGATCCCCGATCTCGATGAACGCGGTTCATCGAGATCGGGGATGTCCCTCTGGGAGGGTCTGTCGCCAGACCCTCCCCCGCGCCGGCGAAGCCGGACGCGGGGCCCCCACCCAAGACGGCTCCCGCTGG
>JADZDP010000018.1 GCA_020850995.1 Deltaproteobacteria bacterium | reverse complement strand
GTGATCGCGAGCGAGGCGCGTCGATGGCAAGGAGCCCCGCAGGGCCGTGGCCGTCGCCACGGACCGAGGACGCGACGCCGCCAGCGACGATGGATCGCTCGCGAGGACGACTGAGTTGTCCATTCGCGGGCCCTTACGGCTGCGCCACCAACGAACCGGGCTCCAAGCTCGCCGTCCACACCGGGTGGTCCTTCTGCGAGGAGCCGGTGCTGTGCGTGCGGATCACGCTGTCGATCTTGAGGTTGCCGCGCGCGAACACGTGCCCGTCGGTGGTCTGGAAGCGCACGGGCCAGGAGCCGCCCTTGCCACGCCGCGCGATCTCCTGTCGGAACTGCGTGGGCGCGGGGTTGTTGTTGGTCCAGTTGGAGCGCCCCGCGGCGCCGAAGGCCGCCTGCGTGTGCTTGAGCTCGCCGAGCTGGCTCTCGCGCAAGCCACCGCCAGCGGCGATGGACACGGTCACCACCACCTCGTTGCTCGCGGGGTCGAGCGTGAACACCGAGTCCACGCGCCCGCTCCAGTCGGTCTTGGCGGCCAGGGTCGCGTAGTTACCGGTGTTCCAGTCGTAGGTCGAGAAGCCAAGCTCGCAGCGCTCCACCGCCGCCTGCAGGCGATCGGGCGCCCCGTTGCCGCCCACCGCCGGCGTGCAGGCGCCGAGCTGCGCCACGTCGCAGCCCACCGTGTGCACGCCGAGGTCCACGCGCAGCGCGGGCTCGTCGAAGGCGTGCAAGAGCTGGATCGAGAGCTTGTCGCCCACGTTGGCCGCGAGCGAGCGCGCGAAGCTGCCGTCGGGGCCGACGGCGGTGGTGGTCTTCTTGCCTGTCGATTGGTTGATGACGAGCACGATGCTGCCCGGAGTGGCGGCGCCGGGCGCGCCCTTGAGCTCGCCCTTCGACAGGCTGATGCGCGACAGTGAAGCCTCGAGCTTCTTCTGCGTGCCCGCCGCCGGGTTGTCGACGACCACGGCGTCGCCGCCGCCGGCCGCGAGCACCACGCGCCGCTCCGTCGGCTTGGCGCCCTGGCCCATGCTCCAGGGTGTGGAGTGATCGAACACGCGCAGCACCACCGCGTCTTGCGGGCCCGCGTCCCAGGTCTTCAGCTCGAAGCTGCCGTCGCGCTTGACGTCTTGCGTGTAGTGACCGGTGTCGAAGGGCGGCTTGTCGACCACCACCTTGCTGAAGGGCTCGAGCGCCAGCTTGCCCTTCTTGGGGGTGAGCACGAGCTCCCATCGATCGTTCGACTTCGATAGGCGCTGGCACAAGGCCGTGCCGTCGGCGGCCGGCGCGGTGCCGTCGGCCTCGGTGATGAACTGCGCGCGCACCTCGCTGCTCTGCACGCCCACCCACGACGTAGGCCCGGCGCCGAGCGGGTTGTTGATGCGCGCGCCGGGCGCGCGCTCATTGATGGCCACCCAGTCGGAGCCCGAGACGTTGCCCGCCTGATCCACCTGGAAGAGCTCGAGCACGTCGCCACCGCGGATGCCCAGGCGCGCGGCCTCGGCGTCGGAGAGCACCACGTTGGCGCGCCCCTCGGCGTCGAGCTTGCCGTCCCATGGCACCTTGACCCAGCGCGCCTGGTCGTTCTTGTCGGCGCCAAGCTCGGCGCGGCGGTTGATCAGGTACACGCTGGCGTCGCTCTCGAGGTGTGAGAGGCGCAGCACCAGGGGATCGCGGCCGCGCGCCGGCACCTGCGGATCGGCGAAGGCGCCGAGGAAGACCTGGGTGTAGGGCGTCTGCGGCGGCGTGACGTCTTGGCAGCCGTGGCTGCCACCGCCTTGCACGGGACCGCCGCCCTGCGTTGGCCCTTGCGTTGGGCCTGGCGCGCCACCGGAGCCCTGCATCGAGCCCGAGCCTTGCACCGCGCCGCTCTGACGCCCTGGCTCGAAGGCGTCGCGCTGCAGCGCCGCGCGCAGGAGCGAGGCCCCCACCTCGCCACCGTCGGCAGCGAGGCGCACCGCCTCGTTCAGCTCGCGATCGCCGAGGGGTCCGGCTTGCAACAGTCGCGAGAGTCGCTCGATGGCGCTGAGCTGTGTGGTGCTGAGCACGGGCATGGTGTGCCTCCCGGGCTCCGGTATCGGCCGCAGATGTCGGACGGTGTGCGCCGTTGTGTGATGGGTTTCACCGCTGCGCCGATGAGCATGAGCGACAAGAGCACCAGCAGGGACGCGGCGCTGCCGCGAGGCGCGTGCGCGCACGCGCAGCCGCCGTTGACGTTGATGACGCGGCCCCGCTCCGGCGTGGCGCCCGGGTCGGGATCGTCTTCCGTGCCGCTGCCGTGGTCGCCGTCATCGCCGCCGTCATCGCCGCCGTCGCCGCCATCGTCGACGCCCCCCTCCACCAGCTCGATGCTCTGCGAGGCCGAGCTGGCGCTGTTGCCCGAGCTATCGCTGGCGGTCACGTGGAAGGCGCGCGTGCCGGTGCTCACCACCAGCGACCAGGTGTAGCGCGAGCCCGCCACCACACAGTTGACGTACTCGCCGGTCGTGGGGCACGGGTAGGTGTCGCCGCTCTTCTCCCAGAACAAGCCCACGCTCGCCACCGCGACGTCGTCGGTGACGGTGGCCACGATCTCGACGTCTTGGTTGGCGGGCAAGCGCGCGCCGGGGGCGGGGCTCAGCACGGTCACCGTTGGCGCTTGCGTGTCGCCGCTGCCTCCCTCGACGAGCGTGATGGTGCGATCGGCCGTGGCCACGGCGTTGTTGCCGACGTCGGTGACGCGGACGCGGAAGGTGCGCGCACCCTCGCCGACGTTGATGGTCCAGGTGTGGCGCGCGCCGCTCTTGGTGCAGCTGTAGTGCTCGCCGCTGCCCGGGCAGGTCATCTGGCTGTCGTTGTAGTCCCACTCGAGCACCACCTTGCGCAGCTCCACGTCGTCGGTGGCGTCGGCCGCCACCGTGATCTCGGTGTTGGCCGCCAGCACCGCGTTCTGCACCGGGCTCACCAGCGTCACCGTGGGCGGCGTGGGATCGTCCACGGGCGGGCCCGAGGGGCCGAAGAGATCGAGCATCTCCTGCACGCTGTTCTGCGTGGGCCCCGTGCAGTCACATTGGCGCGGCGAGTACTCACCGCACTGCGCGTCGATGTCCTGGAAGGTCTTCTCGCCGCAGCCGTAGAGGTAGGTCATGGGGTCTTCGCACAGGTACTCGTGATCGAGCCCGAAGGCGTGCACCACCTCTTGCCCTGCGGTCTCGCACACGTCGCGCCACCAGGTGCCGCCGCCGTAATAGACATCGGCGAAGGCGTAGACGATGCCGCGCGGGATGACGCCGCATTGGTAGGGCGCCACGCCGCCCACGCCGCTCGGCATGCCCACGTCGCCGGGCCTGCCGCCAATGACCGCCTCCACGTAGTCGCCGCTGGATGGCTCCACGTCGGTGACCTCGATGTTGAAGCGCGAGAACAGGTCGACGGCGCAGTCCATGAAGCTGGCCCACTCGGTGTCGGAGCCGGGCCAGGCGCCCACGTTGCCCGAGCCGCCGCTGCACGCGATGGTGGAGCTGTTGGTGCGCGAGTCGTTGTCGCCACAGTTGTAGTTGCCGCCGTGGCGGTTCATGAAGATCGGGAAGGGCGCGTCACCGGCGCCGTACGCGATCGAGGAGTAGACGGGCTCCGCGAGCGGCAGCACCGCCGGCAGCGGCCGGCCATGGAGCTGCGCCAACGCGCCTGCCTCGGCGGGCGAGAGCGCGGCCGCGAGCACTTCGACGAGAGACGCGATCACGAGTGACGTTGACATGCGACCACCCCGCACCTTGGAGTCGCACTCACCCTACTGGCACACCGTGGCCCAATGGACTCGACCGCTCGCCCGACGTCGACGAACGGCCGATGGCTCAGCGCCATGCCCACTCGCGACTACGTATTCGGCGCTGCGCTCGGCCCGATGGCGTGGCGCTACTTCTTCGGGCTGTCGAACAGCCACGACTTCAGGCGCGGCCAGAAGCCCTGCTCCTCGGCGCTGCCGCCCTCGGTGGCCGTTGGACCTTCGGGCGGCACACGCTCGCCGGTGCGCACCGCGGCGCTGTGCGGCGTCTTGCCCAGGTACCAGTCGGTGGGCCGATGGCGGCTGCCCTCGGGCACCACCAGCGAGCCCACGTAGTCGCCGCGGGCGTAGACCTTGTCGATCTGCTTCTTGGCGTCTTCCAGATCTGCATCGGACACCACGCCGTTCGAGGTGGCCTTGTAGAACTGCACGGTGACGCGCACGGGGAAGCGATCGTCGCGCTCGAGCTTGAGCTTGTTGCCCTCGACCACCGGGCCCAGGTCCTCGCCATGACCGATGACGGCCGCCTCCACGTCGGAGCGAGCGGAGCGCCGCGCGGCCTTGGCCTCGCTGTCGGCCGGCGGTTCCGCGGCCGCGGGCATGGCCATCGCCTCGTCGGCCATCATGCCGCCCCCGCCGCTGCCGTAACCGTAGCCACGATAGTCGGGCTCCTTGTACTTGAGCGGCACCTGCACGATGAGCAGCATGTCGGCGCCTTCCTCGAGCGCGCCCGCGTCTTGCGCCGTGGCCTTGCCGGCCTCGATGCGCGCCTTGACGTCGCTCTTCCTCTCCGCGGTGAAGGTGGTCTTCTGCCCTTGGTTGTTGTGGAAGAGCTGTTGGCCCCAGCCCTGGAAGCTCTGATCGCCGCCGCTGTTTTCGATCACGGCCACCGAGGTGCCTTGGCGCGTGCACAAAAGCGTCAGCACCGCGGGGTTCTGCGGCTGCGACTGGTAGTTGAAGATGACCGGGTTGAACTCGGCCTTGCCCTGCTTCGGGATGGGCACGAACACGTGCTGCGCGCTCGTGAGGAAGTGCGTGTCGCGCTTGGCGAGCAGGTTGCCGTCGCCGAGCACGCTGTCGGGGTCGCTGAGGTACTCGCGCAGGTTGGCCAGCACCTCGGTGAGCGGCACCGTCACCACCTGCGCGCCCTTGTGCTGGTTGCCCACCTTGATCCACAGCTTGTCGGCGGGCACGTCGGCGGTCTTGTCGCTGAAGTTGGGGAAGCGAATGACGGGCAAGAGGTGCGTGCGCGTGCCGCCACCCACGGGCTCGCGCACCTGCAGCGTGACGTCGGAGATGTTGGGGCCCACCGACGAGCCGGCGGAGCGCCCGGTGTCTTCCCACATGACGTTGAGCACGTTGAGACCCAGCCGATTGGCGCGCGATTGCAGCGCGCCGTCGCTCGGCATGGCGACCACCGACGAGATGGCCTGACGGAAGGCCGCCAAGGTGGCCGCGTCCATCTGTTGCGCGCGCAGCGCGTCGCCCTGCGCAGCGGCTTGCCAGGGGTCGCCCACCACGCCCCAGCCCGTGGGCTTGTCGGCGTACGCGGCGCTTCCGATGGTGGTGCTGGCGAGCGCGGCGGCGAGCGCCAGGGTGGCCAGGCGCGAGCGTCGGTGGGGGAGAAAGCTGCGGCGGGTGCGGATGGTCTTCATGGCGATGTTCCAACGAGGAGAGTGGCGACGCGATCTACCGGGCGAGCGCGCCCCGTGATGAGCGCACGCGCACCTTGAACCGTGGCCCGCGTCGCGCGCAAGCAGCGCGTCTGGACGCGGCGCCAAGCGCGCAGCGCAGGGCGCCGGTGATTGGGTAGGATGCCGCCCGTGGCGCCAAAAACGGTGGGTGCCTATGAGGTCGGCGAGCCGCTCGGCAAGGGCGGCATGGGTGAGGTGTTTCGCGGCCGCCACCAGGTGCTGCAGCGCGGCGTGGCGCTCAAGCGCCTGGTCATCGGCCCCGAGGTGCCCGCCGACCAGCACGAGGCCTGGCGCGAGCGCTTCCTGCGCGAGGGTCGCTCCCTCGCCAAGCTGCAGCACGAGAACGTGGTGGCCGTGCACGACCTGTTCGAGCACCGGAAAGAGCTGTGGCTCTCCCTCGAGCTGGTCGACGGCTTCGCGCTCTCCGACCTCACCAGGGGCGGTGCCCTACCCCTCGATGTGGCCTGCATCATCGCGCTCGGCGTGGCCAGCGCGCTCGAGGCCGCGCACCGCGAGGGCATCGTCCACCGCGACGTCAAACCGCAGAACATCATGATCACCAAGAGCGGCGTGGTGAAGCTGATGGACTTCGGCATCGCGCGCGACGACGCGCTCGAGACGCTCACCAAGACCGGCAGCATCGTGGGCACGCCGAGCTACATGGCGCCCGAGATCGTGAAGGGCCGCCCCGCCGACGAGCGCAGCGACCTCTACAGCGTGGGCGCCGTGCTCTACGAGCTCTTGTCGGGCCGGCGGCTGATGGCGCACGCTACGCCCGAGAGCGTGTTCGCGCTCGTCGCCACCGGCAAGTTCCCGCGCCTGGGCAAAGTGGCGCCGGGGCTGCCGTGGCGCCTCGTGCTGCTCGCCGAGCGCTGCCTCAAGGGCGACGCGCGGCGACGACCGCAGAGCGCCTCGGAGCTGCGCGCGCTGCTCGAGTCCTTCTTGGCCGACTGCGGCGCGCCCGACGATCACGTGGGGCGCCTGGTGGGTTGGCTGGTGGCCGCCGGCAAGATCTCCGAGGCCGAAGGGCTCACCGTGGTGCAGAACACCTCGCTGTTCGTGGAGGCCGTGCCCATGAAGCGGCGCGGCCCGCCCTGGCGCATGGCCGCGCTCCTGTCGATGTTGATCGCGGCCCTCTCGATGGCCGCGCTCGCCAGCATGAGCGACGTCGTTGAACGCGCGCTGCAGGTGCTGGAGCGCTGAGCTCCACGGGTGCCGCCGCGAACGCCGATGACCACGTCGCTGCTCCGCCCTCCGCTCTTCGATCGCCTGCAAGACGCACAGCGCGTGCTGATCGCCGGCGCCGGTGGCGGCTTCGACGTGCTGGCGGGCCTGCCGCTCTACGTCGCGCTGCGCGCGCTCGGCAAGGACGTGTCGCTCGCCAACCTGAGCTTCACTTACCTTGGCGGCACCACCTGCCAGTGGCTGGCCCCCGGCCTCGCGCGCGTCGACGCCGCCACCGACGGCGAGGCGCGGTACTTCCCCGAGAGGTACCTGTGCCAATGGCTCGCGACGCAGGGCGTGCAAGCGAGCGTGTTTTGCCTCGAGAAGCGCGGCGTGGGCCCCACGCGCGACGCCTATGCGCTGCTACGCGCGCGCCTCGACCTCGACGCGATCGTGCTGATCGACGGCGGCACCGACATCCTCATGCGCGGCGACGAGGCGGGCCTCGGCACACCCGCCGAGGACATGGTGAGCCTGGCCGCGGTGGCGGGGCTTCACGCCGTGCCCACGCGCCTGGTGTGCTGCCTCGGCTTCGGCATCGACGCCTTTCACGGCGTGTGCCACGCGCACTTCTTGGAGAACGTCGCCGCCCTCGACGTCGACGGAGGATTTCTCGGCGCCTTCTCGCTGCTGGCCTCCATGCCCGAGGCTGCCCGCTACCAAGAGGCCGTGCGCTTCGTGCACGAGCGGATGCCCGAGCGCCAGAGCATCGTCAGCGGCAGCATCGTGTCGGCGCTCGAGGGGCGCTTCGGCGATCACCACCATACCCAGCGCACACGCGCGAGCACCTTGTTCATCAACCCGCTCATGTGCCTGTATTGGAGCTTCGAGCTCGGCGCCGTGGCGCGCCGCTCGCTCTACCTGCCGCTGCTCGAGGGCAGCGAGACCATCTTCGAGGTCGGCGCGCGCATCGAGGCGTTCCGCAAGGACGTCAGCGTGCGCGCGCGCCAGCCGATCCCGGTGTAGATCCTGACCCTGCGCGACCATCACCCGAGGGACAGCTCATGCCCGAGAAGCGCGTACAGGCCATCGTCGACGGGCGACGCATCGTGGCCGTCAACACCTGGTTCTCTGGCGAGCGCCTGGAGGTGGATGGCGAGGTCAAGACGCGCACGCGCCACCTGTTCAGCGTGCGCGAGCACGAGCCGCTCTTGAGCGCAGTGGTACCGGGCGTGTCGGGGCTGCCCTTGCACATCGAGGTGTTCATGGCCGCCATCGTCCGCGTCCGCATGATGATCGTGGTGAACGGCCGCCGCGTGGCGGGCGACCACATGCACGACGAGGAAGAGGCGGCCGCCCGGCGGGCCGAGGCGCGGCTGCGCACGTCGTCATCGAGCGGCGGCGGCGGCACTTCGGTGGCGGTGCCATCGGTCGACAAGCGGACCCGCTGAGCGCGCTTCGGCCCAGGGATCTCAGGAATGTGCGCCCCGACACGTGGAGCGCAACGCGGCGCGCCATAGGCCGAGAACTCTCCCGGATTCACCTACACGGGAGCATGTATGCCTACCGCCGCCGAGCTTCTCACCGCCGCCCGCCTGCCCACCAGCCGCTCGGGCGCCAAGATCTCGAGCGCCGAGCTGCGCGAGGCCTTCATTGCGGCCAAGGCGCCGAGCCCCGGCGAACCGGCTGGCAAACCCATCACGGCCGAAGAGGCCGCGCTCTTTCGCGCCCTGGCCGCCAACGAGATGACGGCCTACGCCGCGCGGCACGTGCTGCCGGGCCTCTTGGCTGAGATCCCGGGCCTCTTGCAGGGCGGCAACAGCGGCACGGTCACCACGGTGCCTGCCAAGCGCGGCAACGAGGTGTTCTTGGGCGGCGCTGGCTTCGCCGTGGATGCCACCGGGCGCGCTCCCGCCAACGCCGTGGAGCTGACGCACACGCTGCACAAGGCCGGCAAGTGGCTGCAGGCCAGCTTCGGCAGCGACGACAACCTCTACGCAGTGGCGCGCCTCGACGCGGCCGGCAAGAGCGCCGTCCTCAGCCAGGTCGAAGCTGCCCTCGCAGGCGACCTGTCGTCCTTGTCGGCGAGCCAGAAGGAGCAGCTGCTCGGCTCCTGTGGCGCGCTGGTCGCCGAGCTCATCAAGTCCATCGAGTTCGTGCCCTCGCTGCCCTCGACCAACGCGCCGCTCTTGGCGCTGCGCGATCAGGCGATGACCACGCTCCTCAAGGTGCTCGACCACGCAGACAGCAGCGTGCTCGTGAAGCGCGGCCTGGCGCGCTACCTCACGGGCAGCGACACGCTGAACGCGCGCCTGACGCCGGCGCAGAAGACCGAGCTCACGTCGCGGCACGACGCGCTCTCGGTGAAGGCGCCCGCCGACTACGCGGCGTGGGAGGCGGCGGGCAAGGACCGCATCGTGGTGGACCACGTGGCGGGCGCCGGCGAGAACTTCGTGTTCGGCTTCGTCAAGCAGCTGCAGAAGGACGGCATCGACAGCCGCTCGGCGAGCTCGCCGCGCTTCACCGTCAAGAGCGGCGACACCAACCATGGCCCCTGCGTGCTCGAGGCCAAGGTGCCGGCCAACCACCCGCTCAACACCTGGGGCCGGGAGATGACCATCGAGGTGCGCGTGCGCGAGATGTCGCGCGACATGTACCGCGGCATGGGCGACGCCGGCATCGACGTGGTGCACTACGGCGGCCACTCGAACTTCGGCAACAACACGTTGCAGAGCCTGCGGAACGCCCCCGCGCAGAATGGCCACAAGGTCATCCTGCGTGACCTGTGCGCGGGCGCCGACACCAAGAACGCCGAGGCCCACGTCTACCCCGAGGCCACGCTCAACGCGGTCACCTCGGTGGGCTCGAGCTACTTCCGCACCACCGATGACCCCACCATGGGCAAGTACGCGTACGCCAGCGAGGGCTACGACATGCTCATGAGCGTGACGCGTGGCCTGCTCGGCAAGCGTGACTGGAAGTTCGTCGGCGAGGACCTGGAGAAGCGCGCCAACTGGTACGGCCACGACTCGAAGAACAACTGGACCCACCCTGGCGACCCGCGCGCGGGATCCATGGTGGACGACGACGACGACGGCGTGCCCAACGTCTTCGACCTGATGCCCTCCTACGACACCACCGAGGTGGCGGCCAGCACCACCAGCGAGTTCGATCTGACCGCGCCCACGCAGCGCGCCGACGAGATCAGCGGCCGCCGCGCATTCCAGGCCATCCAGTTCGCCAACACGGCGGTGGCCTACAACTCCTCGCTCAAGCCGCTCAACAGCGAGCGCCTCTTGCACGCCGATCCGAACGGCATCTTCTTCGACGCCAAGGACCACCCGAACGAGTACGTGCGCTTCCGCCGTGGCCAAAACGGCGAGCGCTTGGTGCAGCTCTCGTCGGCGCTCTCGGACATGAGCATCGAGTCCTTGCGCGCGGTGATGTTCTACGAGCTCGCCATCCAGCTCGGCCGCGAGAACCCGCGCCTGTACGCCGACCGCGCCGAGCGCACCGGCATGGCGCTGGTGTTCGCCCAGGCCGCCCTCGAGTACGACGACTCGTGGCGCGACCAGCAGATCTTCGACGGGCTGAAGAAGCTCTACGGGCTGCCGGCCAGCGTGACGCTGTCGACGGTGCAAACGGCGCGCGCCAAGGCCGACGAGGAGCGGCACAACTATACGGGTGACATGCAGGCGGCGCGCGACGTGGCCGCGGCGTATCGCGCGGAGCTGTCGGCCGCGGGGGCCGGCGACCCGGCGGTGGTCATCGCCTGAGGCGGTGAGCGGCGGGCCGGGCGCTCGACTCGAGCGCCCATGCGCTCACGGTGGATCCACGCGTCGACAGTAGTCGGCGAGCGGACCGGTGCTTGGGTCCCAACCACACCGCCACACCTGAGCCCACGGACGAGGCACCGAGCGACGCCGGGCCATGGTCAACGGATACTGCTGGCTGCGCGTGCGGAAGGGCCATCGTCCGCACGCCACCGCGTTGACCACCATCAGGTGAGGACCGTGCGCGTGCGCATCCTCTTGCTCGGCACCATCCTCTCCGTCGTCGTCGGTTGTGGCGAGGCGCAGCCGAGCGACCCGACCGGGGGCGTCAGCGGCCAGCTGTGCGACCCCGTCACGCGCCGACCATGGGACCGCGCCACCGTGACGGCCTCCTTTGTGGACCCGTCCACCCACCAGGCCGGCAGCGCGGGCACCACGACCGATGAGGGTGGCCGCTTCGCGCTCTTCCAGCTCCCGGTCACCACGGTCACGCTCAGCGTGCGCCGCGAAGAGCTCGCGAAGGAGCTGATTGTCGACATCGAAGCGGGAGCTGAGGTGCAGCCGAGGGACCCGGACTGTGACACGCCGTTGCCAGAGCCAGGCATCGGCGAGCTGGTGGGGCAGACCTGCAACCGCCGCACCGGCCAGCACCTCGCCGAGGGGACCGTCACGGTGTTGCTCCCTGGTGACGACGTGCTGGTGGCCGATGTCCATTCCGACGGCTCCTTCGTGGTGCCCGCGGTGCCCATCGGCACCCACGTGGTCCTCGTGCAGGGGCCCGACTACCAGGACAGCTACGAGGTCGAGATCACCGAGGGTGAGCAGACCCTGCTCGAGGGCGCGGCCGACTGTGAGCCGTACGATGAGCGCGCGACCGGCATGATCGTGGGAAGGCTCTGCGGGCCGTCGGAGGACACAGGCGTTCCCCGCCCGCTGACCGGCGCCCACGTCCTCGTGGTGCAGCCCATCGATGGCGTCGTCTACGAAGAGTGGTCACTCGAGGACGGCAGCTTCGTCCTCGCCGGCATTCCGACGCCGCAGGCTGGCCTGCAGGTGCGCGCCGAGTACGGCGAGCTCGCCTACACCTGGGAGGACGTTCTTGTGGTGCCGCTGGACGACCTTCCAGGTGGCAGCGATCTCAGCGCCAGCTCCGGCTGCCAGGAGCTCTTGCCCGACGAGGATTGAGGAGCCGGTTGAGCTTCGGCGGTCGGTCGACGGATCTTGGCTCGCCGTGATCGCCGCGCGGGTGCGGCCGCGCGCAAGCACGCCTGCGCGTTCCTGTTAGGGCCCTCGAAAGGACAAGTTGATCGATGATCGCGTCCGAGGCGCCCGACGCGCAAGGCGCCGTCGAGGACCGGAGCGAGCATCCTCGACGGATGTGACGCGAGGACCGGAGACGGAAACGCC
>JADZDP010000017.1 GCA_020850995.1 Deltaproteobacteria bacterium | reverse complement strand
GGTCTTCTCGTCGATGCCTGCGTCGCGTCCTCGCCGCGTAGCTCTGCTACGCGGCTGCGGGGCTCCTTGCCCTCGAAGAGAATCCACGGCGCACAACCCCCTACGAACTTCGGGTTTGTGGCACTAGCCTCACCCCCGATGTCCCAGCCCCTCGGTGAGCTCCTCGATCGCCTGCGCGCGCCCGACGCGGACGTGCGCGCCCGCGCGGCCCGCTCGCTCGCCGAGATGGGCGGGCCGCTGGTGCTCGCGCCCGTGTCGCAGCTCTTGCTCGAGCGGGGATTCCCCGGCGTGCGCGAGGCCCTCGACGTCGTGGTGCGCCTCGGCGGCGCACAGGCCATCGCCATGATCGAGCACGTGCTCACCTGCCCCGACCCCGCCGATCGCGCCGCCGCCGTGCGCCTGCTCGCCGACCCGAGCGTGGTGGCGCGAGCGCCGCAGAGCGCCGTGCGCGCGCTGGCCATCGCGGCGCGCGATCCCGCCGAGCCCGTCGCGGGCGCCGCCATCACCGCGCTCGCCCTGGCGGCGGGCGAGGCCGAGTACCTGGCCGCCGCCGTCCCCCTGATCGACGGCAAGAACCTGCGACTGGCGGCTGCGGCGCTCGACGGGCTCAAGCGCTTCCCGAGCCCGCGCGCGGGCGCCATCCTCGAACGCCGGCTCCTGGTCGGCCCGCAAATGCTGCGCTTCGCGGCGCTCGCGGTCATCGAATGCGCCAACGCCGACGCCTTCCTCGGGCCGCTCGTGAAGGCGCTCGGGCACCCGCACCTGGCCATCCGCACGCGCGCTGGCGAGGTGATGGGGGCGGTCGCGCAGAGCGGCAAGGTGGAGGTAGGGCGGACCATCGTGTGGCTGCTGCGCTCCACCGACGTCAACGTGCGCCGCATGGCCGCCGACGTGTTGCGCAAGATCCCCGATCCCGCCGGCGAGCTGTGGCCGAAGCTGGTCAGCTCCCTGAAAGACGACGACTGGTGGGTGCGCGAGCGGGTCATGGACGCGCTCGTCGACCTCGCCGGGCGCTCGCTCTCGCACTACATGGTGCAGTGGCTCGCCGACCCGTCCGACGTCGTGCGTCGCTTTGCGCTCACCGTGCTGGTGCGCTTGCGGGACCCCGATACCATCGCGCCGCTGGTGCAGTGCGCGCTCCACGACGTCGATTGGTGGGTGCGTGAGAAGGCCATCGAGGTCATCGCCGAATTCAAGGATGCGCGCGCCGTCCCCACCCTGGTGGAGCTCATGCACCGGAGCCCGGAGCTGCAGCTCGCGTGCATCGCCGCGCTCAAGACCATCGACCCCGGCTCGGCCGCGCCCCACGTGCTGCCGCTGATGCAGGCGGCCGACGCCGACGTGCGCCTGGCCGCCCTCAAGGTCATCGAGGAGCAGAACGATCCCGCCCACACGACCGCGGTGGAGCTGCTGCTCGCCGACGAGGCGCCGCCCGTGCAGCGCCTGGCCAGCGCGCTCATCGCGCGCTGGCGCGTGGCGCGGCGCGTGGAGCCCGGCGTCCCCGGCACGGTCCCCGTCGAGGGAGGCGACGCCACGCCGCTCGACACGCTGCTGCTGCGCATGGTGGAGATGGGCGGTGAGGACGTCATCATGGCGCCTGACCGGCCGGTGTTCATGAAGCGACGTGGGCAGGTGTTGCCCATCACCGAGCAAGCGGTGAGCGGCGATCGCGTGGCCGCGCTGCTGACGCCGCTGCTCTCCACCTCGCAGGCACAACGGCTGGAGGCAAAGAAGGACGTCGACTTCTCGTACGTCGAGAAGACCAGCGGCCACCGCTTTCGCCTCAACATGTTCCTGGCGCGCGGCGGGCTCTCGGCCGTGTTCCACAGCGTGCACGGCGTGGTGCCCGCGCTCGAGAAGCTGGCGCTGCCGAACGTGGTGCCGTCGTGGTGCAGCGCCAAGAACGGCCTGGTGCTGATCGCCGGCCCCACGGCGTCGGGCAAGTCGACGACCTTGGCAGCGTTGCTCGACGCCATGAACACCTACACCTCGAGGCACATCATCAGCATCGAGGACCCCATCGAGTTCATCCATCGCCCCAAGCTCTCGCTGGTCAACCAGCGAGAGGTGGGCACGCACACGCGCTCGTTCGCCGCGGCGCTCCGCTCGGCGCTGCGCGAGGATCCCGACGTGCTCATGATCGGCGAGGTGCGCGACCGCGAGACCATCCACCTCGCGCTCACCGCCGCAGAGACGGGCCACCTGGTGTTCGGCACCATCAACACCATCTCCTCCGAGCAGGCCATCGAGCGCATCGTCAACGCCTTTCCGCGGGCGCAGCAGGAGCAGGCCCGCTCCAGCCTCGCCGACGTCCTGCGCGGCGTGCTGTGCCAGACGCTGGTGCGCGGGCGCGACGGCGTCAGCCGGCACCTGGCCTGCGAGGTGCTCGTGGCCACCGAGGCGGTGGCGACGTTGATCCGCAAGGGCAAGAGCGTCACCCTGTCGTCGTTGGCCGGGGCGGGCGCCGACGCCGGCATGCAGTCGCTCGAGAACGACCTGCTGCGCCTCATCAAGGCGGGTCTCGTGGACCCCGAGGACGCCATGGCCAAGGTCAAAAACCGCCGTGACATCGAGGGCGCGCGCGACGCGAGCTCGACGACCGCCAAGATCCGCATCTCGTAGCGGCCCGTCAGCGCGCGACGACCGCACGGCCGCCGTGGTATCCATGGCCCGTGGCCCGCATCGACTCCTTCCTGCGGCTCGTCGTCGAGCAAGGTGCATCGGACCTGCACTTCGACTCTGGCAAGCCCCCGTTGATCCGACACAACGGCGACCTCTTGGCGCTGCCCTTTCGCCCGCTCTCGGAGGCCGAGACGCGTCGCTTCCTTTTCGAGCTCCTGTCTCCCGATGAGCGCGAGCGCCTCGACACCACGCAGGAGCTCGATCTCTTGTACGCGCTGCCCGGCGTCGGCCGGTTCCGCGTCAACATGTTCGTGCAGTCCGAGGGCTACGGCGCCGCATGCCGGATCATCCCCGACCGACCGCCCGAGCTCGGCGCGCTCGGCTTCCCCGCGGTGGTGCGAAACCTGTGCAACCTGCAAGCGGGCCTGGTGCTCATCGGTGGACCGACCGGCTCGGGCAAGACCACCACGCTCGCCGCCATCGTCCACGAGATCAACAAGACCTCACGACGTCACATCGTCACCATCGAGGACCCCATCGAGTTCCTCCATGACCCCATCCAGAGCGTCATCACGCAGCGCCAAGTGGGCGCGCACGTCGAGAGCTTCGCCGCCGCGGTCCACTCGGCGCTGCGCGCGGCGCCGGACGTGCTGGTGGTAGGCGAGGTGCGCGATCACGAGACCATGCAGCTCGCGCTGCAGGCGTCGGAGACGGGCGTCCTCGTGTTCGGTACGCTGCACACCAACTCCGCCCCGAAGACGCTGTCGCGGGTCCTCGACATCGCTCCTGAGGACTATCGGGAGCAGCTGCGCGCCACGCTGGCGGTCCACCTACGCGCCGTCATCGCGCAGCACCTGGTCAAGCGCGCGGGCGGCGACGGGCGCATCGCGGCGCTCGAAGTGCTGCTCAACACGCCCGCGGTGGCCACCATGATCCGCGAGAACCGCGTACCGCAACTCGAAGGCCAGCTCATCGGCGCCCCCGCCGACAGCGGCATGCAGCACCTCGACGCATGCCTGCTCCGGCTGCTGCAAGATGGCGTCGTGGATACCGACGACGCCCTGTCCACCGCCGAGCACCCCGAGCAGCTTCGCCGCGCCCTCTTGCAGGCCGCGCAGCAGGCCGAGCAGGAGGTCTGAGCGATGAGCGAGGCCCACGGCGACGTGCACGGACGCGCGCGCGCGCTCGAGCTGGCCGGCGACCTCGAGGGGGCGTTCTCGCTCTACACCTCGGCGGGCCTGCTCGACGACGCGGTGCGTATGCTGGTCGACCGTGGCCGGCCCATCGACGCGGCCGAGCTCATCCTGAGCTACGTGACCGCGCGCCCGCGCCCGCTCGCCGATGTCGATCGCGGCTGGGCCGTGCGCTGCGCTGCGCTGTTCGAGCAGGGCGGCGCCGTGCTCCGCGCCGTCGACGTGCTCGCGTGGATCAACGCCACAGCTGAGGGCGAAGCCATCGCGCAGCGGCTCATCGAGGGAGGTCAGACCTTCGCCGCCGGCGCGTGCTTGGTGCGCCTGGGCGACCCCTCGCGCGGCATCGAGCTCGTCAACGCCGCGGTCCCGCGCGGCGACGGGCGCTACAGCGCCGCATGCGTCGAGGTTGCCCGCGGGTTGTCCCGTGGCGCGGCCATGACCATGGAGGTGGATCGGTGGCTGGCCGACTTCATTCGCCGCGGTCCTGACGACGAGGAAGAGGCGGAGGCGATGTACGCCATCGCCGCCGCCTTTGCGCGCGAGGGCTTGCCCGATAACGCCGTCGAATGCCTGCAGAAGATCGTGGCGCGCCGCCCCGACTTCCGCGACGCAGCCGCCCAGTCGGCGCGGCTCGAGGCCGGCGTACGCGGCGCCGTGCAGGACTTCGCGCGGGTGCTCGACGAGGACGCTCGTTTCCTCGGCGTGGAGCCGCCGACGCCGAAGAGCCCAGTGCCCGCGGGCTCGCCCACGCTCATCACGCAAGACCCGAGCGGCGAGGTCCCCCTAGCAAGCGCGGAGTCGTTCGCGCCCGGCGTGGTGCTCGCCAAGCGCTACCGGCTGGACGAGCTCATCGGCCGTGGTGGCATGTCGCTCGTCTACCGCGCCACCGACCTCGAGCTGCACGACACGGTGGCGCTCAAGATCTTCACGCAGCCCACCAACGAAGATGCGCTCGCGCGCTTCAAGCAAGAGGTGCTGCTGGCGCGGCAGCTCATCCACCGTCACGTGGTGCGCGTATACGACCTCGGCACCGCGCTCGGCGCGCGCTTCCTCACCATGGAGCTGCTGCTCGGCGAGGACATGCACACGAAGCTCACGCACGGCTGTTCGCTGCGCGAGGGCATCGACCTCCTCATTCAGGCGTGCGCGGGCCTCGAGGCCGCGCACCAGGTGGGCGTCATCCACCGCGACATCAAGCCCGAGAACCTGTTCGTCACCAACGAGAACGTCGTCAAGGTCACCGACTTCGGCATCGCCAAGGCGACCTTCCAAAAGGGGCTGACGGTTGCGGGCATGGTGGTGGGCACCCCGGAGTACATGGCCCCCGAGCAGGCGCACGGCCACATGGAGGTGACGCCGCGCGCCGACCTGTACTCCATCGGCGTCATCCTGTACTTCCTGTGCACGCGCACCCTTCCCTTCCGCCATAGCGAGCTGGTGCCGCTCCTGATGATGCACGTGAACGAGCCGCCCGAGCCGCCGCGCTTGCGAAACCCGGCGCTCCATGCTGACGTCGAGCATCTGGTGCTCGAGCTCTTGGCCAAGGACCCCGCCGCGCGCCCACCCTCGGCCCGTGCGCTGGGCGAGCGGCTCATCGAGCTCCGGCTGCGAGGTGTGGTGTGACGGCGGCGATCGTGATCTTGGCCGTGTTCTCGGTGCCGCTGACCGCGATCATCTCGTCGGCGTGGCTCAAGGCCAAGAAGCTCGACGCCGAGCGCAACCTGGCGCCTGCGCTCGAGCAACGCCTCGCGCTCCTCGAGAAACAGAACACCGAGCTGCGCGAGCGCGTGGAGACGCTCGAGACCATCGCCACCGGCATGGACGCGCGCCACCTCGGCGCCGAGGGCGCGCAGGAGCTCAAGGAGCTCGAGCAGCGCCTGCAGACGGTCGCCACCAAGGCGTAGCCATCACTGCCGCAGCGCGCGCAGCCGCTCCTCGAGCCGCTCCAGCGCCAGGTTGCCGGCCGAGCCAAGCGAGCGGCGCGCCCGCAGGCTCTCGTCGGGTGTGCGCTCGGCCAACGACGGGATCTCGGCCGCCGCGCGCCGGTACGCGTCGCGGAAGGGCACGCCGGCCATCACCAGCTCGAGCGCGCGATCGGTGGCGTACAGGTCGGGCGTGATGGCCGCGCGCAGCGCGCCCTCGTCGAACACCAGCGCGTCGACGAGCGAGGGCACGAGCTCGAGGCCCGCCAGGCCGCGGGCGAAGGCGCGCACCAGCGGGCCCTTGGTTGCCTGCAGATCGCGGTGGTAGCCCGAGGGCAGCGCCAGCATGCCGGAGATCTCGAGCATGGCGCCCTCCACGGTGGGTGCGAGCGTGCGCAACAGCTCGATGACGTCGGGGTTGCGCTTGTTGGGCATCAGCGAGCTCCCCGTCGTGTAGCCGTCGGGCAAGCGGACGAAGCCCGCCTCTTGCGAGGCGAACAGCGAAAGGTCCCAGGCGAGCCGGCGCACGTCGAGCGTGGCCAGGTGCAGCGCCTGCAGCGCGAACAGCTCGAGCTTGCCGCGCCCGTTCTGCGCCGCGTGCACGTTGAGCGCCAGGCGCACGAAGCCGAGCTCGGCGGCCTCCCCGTCGCGGTCGAGCTCGACGCTGCTGCCGAAGCCCGCGCCCGTACCCAAGGGGCAGGCGTCGACCAGCTCGAGGGCGTTGCGCGCGGCGTGGGCGTCGTCGAGGAAGCCCTCGGCGTGACCCGCCAGAAAGGCGCCGAGCGAGGTGGGCATGGCCCGCTGCAGATGGGTCCAGCCCGGCATGGGCACGGCCGTCGACGCTTTCGCGCGCGCCAGCAGCCGCTCGCAGGTCATGGAGCACGTCGACGTCAGGCGCTCGAGCTGCGCGCGCACGTACAGGCGCAGCGCCGTCAGCACCTGGTCGTTCCGACTGCGCGCGGTGTGGACCTTCTTGCCCACCTCGCCGAGGCGCTCGGTCAAGCGCGCCTCGATGGCCGAATGGCAATCCTCGAAGCGCTGGTCGAGCAGGTAGCGCCCCTCGACGAAGTCGCGACCGAGCGTGACCAGCTCGCCGGCGAGCGCGTCGCGCTCCTCGGCGGTCAAGATGCGCGCACGCGCCAGCGCGTTGACGTGGGCGATGCTGCCCTTGATGTCGTGGACGAACAGCTCCTGATCGAGCACGACGTCGTCGGCGACGCAGAAGCGCTGCACCGCGGCGTCGAGCGCCACCGTGCCCTTGGCCCAGAGGGGGCTCGTGCCGCTCATGTGGGGATGCCTTCCAGCTCGCCGAAGCCAAGCGCCAGGTTCAGGTTTTGCACCGCTTGCGTGGCGGCGCCTTTCTGCAGGTTGTCGAGCGCCACCGTGACCACTGCGCGGCGCTTGGCCTCGTCGACGGCGAAGCCGCCCACCAGCACGCGCGGCGTGTCGCGCGCGTCTTTCACCTCGACGGCGTCCGAGCGCACGACGATCAATGGCTCACCCACGTAGCGGTCGCGCGCCCGCGCGAGCATCGCGCCCGCATCGAGACCGCTGGCCCGCGCGGCCGCCGACAGCGGCAGGTGCAGGGTCAGCGCGATGCCGCTCCAGAACGGCGCCACGTGCGGTAGGAACGCGACCGGACGCCCGAGGTGGCGCCGGATCTCGCGCTCGTGGGTGTGGTCGACGAGTGCGTAGGGCAAGAGGTTGTCCGCCAGGCGCACCGGGTCGTTCTTGGGGCTCGGCGTGCTGCCCGCCCCCGAGTAGCCCGAGACGCCAAAGATGGCCGGGATGCCATCGAGTAGGTCGAGGAAGGGCGCCAAGCCCACCTGCGCGCCGGTGGCGTAGCACCCGGGGTTGGCGATGCGGCGCGCGCCGCGCACGCGCGGTCGGTGCAGCTCGGGCAGCCCATACACCCAAGCGTCGTCGAAGCGGTGATCGCTCGAGAGATCGATGATGGTCAGGTCGGCACCGCGGGCAGCTGCGTCGATGGCCCGGACCCACGCCTCGCTCTCGCCGTTTGGCGCCGCGAGCAGGAGCGCGTCGAGCCTCGCGGCCGCCGCCTGCGCGGGCGTCACGGGGTGCTCGCTCGAGGACGCGAAGACGAGCTCGGTGCACGAATGGGAGGTCAGCAGCTTGACGAGCTCACGGCCCACCACGCCGCGACCGCCCACCACGCCCACGCGGGCCTGGTCCGCGCTCACGACGACGCCTCGGGCTTGGCCTTGAGGCTGGCTGGCATCTCGAGGGCGCTGCGCACGCAGCGCTCGATCTCGTCGAAGGCGGTCAGGCCGTACCAGAACACGATCCAGCGCTCCGATCGGTAGCTGCCGGTGGAGCGCGCGAAGTACCAGGGGTTGACCTCGTTGTCGACGCGCGCGCGCCAGAAGAGCTTGTCGTTCTCGGCTGCCAAGCGCTGCCACAGTGAGGCGCCGATGCCATCGCCCTGTGCGTCTTTGGTGACGGCGAACTTGTCGAGGTACGGCACCCCTTCCTCGAGGGTGAGGATGGCGGTGGCCCGATAGCTGTCGGCCAGGTAGATGCGGAAGAACTGCTTCTTCTCGAAGTAGTCGAGGAAGAGCCTCTTGCCGAAGCCGTCCTCCAAGAGCCCGCGCAGCCGCTCGACGTCGATGCCCTCGAGCGTCTCGAAGCAACGGATCCGCTCGCCCAGGCGGATGAGCGTGCCCGCGCCCTTGTGGGTGAACAGCTCGCGCGCCAGGTTCTCGGGTGAGGCCACCGCCACCGACGACGAGCGCGGCAGCACCTCGAGCATGGCCTTGGCCTCCTCGAGCTTCTTCTTCATGCCCGAGGTGAGCCAGGGCGCGGCCATCAGCTCGTCGTAGTCCTCCGCCAGGTTCACGGCCGAGCGGATCTCGCCGTGCTCGTCGCGCAAGCCATCGTGCGGCGACAAGAACACCACCTTGAATGGCTGCAGCGCCTTGGCCAGCTCGCGCGCGGCCTCGTCGGCGTTGACCGCCACGGTCTGACCGGTGCTGGTCTCCCCCAAGCTGGCGATGACCGGGATCTGCTCGCCGCGCACACTGGAGTCGATGAGATCGAGGTGCACCTTGGTGACGTGCCCCACAAAACCCACCTTGCGCCGATCGATGAGGTCGGCCTCGAACACGCCCGTCGGCACGGGCCGCGCGTCGACGTCGAGAGACTCGAGCGCGTCGACGATGCGCAGGTTCTCGCGCTGATACACCTTGCGCGCGATCTCGATGCCACGATCGGTGACGCGGCGCTCGCCCTCGTCGTTGGTTCGCGACACGCCGGCCTCCTCGAGCGCCGCCGTGAGCTGCGGGCCGGCGCCGTGCAGCACCACCGGCGTGAGCCCCACGCGATCGAGGAAGGCGATGGACGAGGCGAGGGCGTCGAGCTCGTCGCGCACCACACCGCCCGACACCTTGATGACGGCGAAGCGCCGGCCGTCGACCTCCGCGAAGAGCTTGAGGTACTGGTCGACCTCCTTCTTGCTGCCGAGGTTGCGCAACAGCTTGACGATCAGGTCTTCGGCGCGGTCGCTCACGGCGTGCCTCCCGGGGGCTCCGCAGACAGCAGGCGATGATAGACCGCCGTCGCCTCGGCGAGCTGTGCGACGGCCACCCACTCGCCTGCCAGGTGGGCCTGGGCGATGTCGCCGGGGCCAAACACGAAGGCACGCGCCCCCGCCTCGGCGAACAGCGCGGCCTCGGTGAAGAAGTCGACCGGGTCGCCGAGCGGCAGGCCGAGCGAGGCGACCAGGTGCTCGGCGTCGTCGGAGCGGCGGCCCGGAGGTGGCAACGGCGATGCCACGTAGCCGACCACCCACTCGACACGGTCGCGATCGGGCACCAGCGCCAGCAGCTCGTCGATGACGAAGGCGGAGTCCACGCCGAAGGGCGGGCGAATGCCGAAGCGCACCTCGCAGGACGAGGCCACCATGTTCGACTTGAGCCCGCCCTGGACCACGCCGAGGTTGAAGCGCAGCTCGGGCCGCGATGCCGCCAGATCGAGCGCGCGGTGCGCCCACTGCACGGCCTGGTGGTTGGCGCTGTCGGCGAGGGCGTGGGGGAGCGACGCGTGCCCACCAGAGCCACGAAAGATGCCGCGACAGGTGCCGATGCCGCGGTGCACGCAGACGGCCTTGCAGCCGGTGGGCTCGGCCACCATGACGTCGAGGCTCTCCACCGGGTGCTCGCGACTGAAGGTGCGGACGCAGGTGCTCTGCCCCGCCTCCTCGTCGGAGGTAAGCAACAGCGCGCCCGGGCCCCTGCTGGTCTCGGCCGCGCGCAGGTAGCAGGCGAGCGCGCCCTTGGTGTCGCACGCGCCGAGGCCCACGGCGCGCGCCGCGGGGGGCGTGAGCGCGAGCGCCGTGGCGTCGAAGGGCCGGCCAACCTGCGAGCTTGCGTCGGCGATGGCCAGCGCGAAGGGGTTGCTGGTCCACCCCTGGTCGAGCGGCACGGTGTCGACGTGGATGTTGACCAGGGGCCGGCCGTGGGCGGTGCCGCGCTCGAGCAGCAGCCAGCGACAGCCCTCGCCGAGATCGCGGTCCTCCACCACCTCGTACCCGCAGGGGCCGAGCACGCCGCGCACGTAGTCGTAGAGCGCAGCGATCCCGGTCGGATCGCGCGGCGGGTTGCGCGTGTCGCAGGTGACCAGGCGCCCCAGGTGCTCGAGGGTGTGCTTCACGGCGTCGTCAGCGGGCCTTGGCCGGCGCCGTGCGCGGCTTCTTGTTGATGCGCGACGACAGCGTGGAGCTCATGCCGTAGAGCAGGATGAAGCCCTCGGCCTCGGCGGCGCCCCAATCCGCCGACTGCGCGTACACCGCGCCCTTCTTCCGCAGGATGTGCTCGCTCTTCACCTCCACCGGCAGCGCCTGGCCCCCCCAGGTCTCGAGCGTGACGTCGCCGGTGACGAAGGCCTGGCTCTCGTTGAGGTAGGCCTCGAGGTCGTCCTTGAGGGGCTCGTAGAAGAAGCCCTTGTAGACCAGCTCCACCCACTTCTTGGCCACCGTGGGCTTGAAGGCGTTCTGCTGCGCCGACAGCACACTCTCCTCGAGCGCGCGGTGCGCGGTCATCAGGCCCGAGAGGCCCGGGCACTCGAACACGATGCGCCCCTTGAGCCCGATGGTGGTGTCGCCAGTGTAGATGCCGCGGCCCACGCCGTAGGCGCCGAGCTTCGCGTTGAGCGCCTTGAGGATCTCCGGGCCCGTCAGCCTCTTGCCGTCGAGCGCGACGGCCTCGCCCTTGACGAAGGACAGGGTCACCCGCAGCGGCGTCTTTGGCCACGTCGTCGGGTGCGCGCACACGGTGTAGGTCTCGTCGCCCGGGGCCAGCCACTCGTCCACCTCCGAGCCCGACGAGGTGGTGCCGAGCACGTTGGCGTTGATGCTGTACTTGCCGCTCTTTTGCGGCACCGAGAAGCCGCGCGCCTCGAGCTCTTGCGCCTCGTAGGCGCGCACCGCGGTGTGCTCTTTCTGGATCTCACGGATGGGCGCCAGGATGGTGTAGTCGCCGAGCGAGCGCACGCTCTGGTCGAAGCGGAACTGGTCGTTGCCCATGCCCGTGCAACCGTGCGCGAACAGCTTGGTCTTGTGCTTGTCGCACAAGGCCAGCGCGCGCTCGACGATGACGTAGCGATCCGACACCAGGAGCGGGTAGACGTCGCCCCAGAGCTGGCCGCCTTTCACGAGCGGCACCACCACGCTGTCCCAGACGGCCTGGGACGCGTCCTCCGTGACGTGCTCGACGGCGCCGAGCGAGAGCGCGCGCGCCCGAATCGACTCCCGCTCGGCCGGCGAGGTCGCCCCAGTGTCGACGAAGACCGTCACCACCTCGTAGCCCTTCTCCTTGAGCCAGGGGACGCAGAAGCTCGTGTCGAGCCCACCCGAGAACGCCAGCACCACCTTGTCGGCCATGTCTGTCTCCCTCTCGGCCCGTGTCACCGGACCAGCAGGCGGCGCAAGAGCGCCTTCTGCACGTGCAGCCGGTTCTCGGCCTCGTCGATGTGAATGGCGCGCGGGCTGTCGAGCACCTCGTCCGTGACCTTGACGTTCCGCCGCACCGGCAGGCAGTGGGAGAAGAGCGCGCTGGGCGTGCCCTTCATCTTGTCCATGTCCACCATGAAGTGCTTGGCCGCCTCGCGCTGGGGCTTCTCTTCGTCCCAGCGGCCAAAGAAGGGCAGCGCCCCCCAGCTCTTGGCGTACACCACGTCGGCGCCGCGGTAGCCCTCGTTGACGTCGTGGGTGACGCGCAGGGTGCGCCCGTGGTGCTGGCACATGTCGGCGGCAGCCTTCAGGTAGCGCTCGTCGAGGAGGTAGTCGGGCGAGGGACACAGCAAGGTAACGTCGAAGCCGAACTTGGCGGCGATGATGAGCGCGCTGTTGGCCACCGCGGTGTTGAGCGGTCGCGGGTGGTAGGTCCAGGTGAGCGTGAAGCGCTTCCCGTCGGTGCCGCCGAGGCGCTCCTGCAGCGCCATCATCAGCGCCAGCTCCTGGCAGGGGTGCGTGATCGTCTCCATATTGATCACGGGCACCGTGGCGTGGCGCGCGAAGGCCTGCACCACGCTGTCCTTCCGATCGTCCTCCCAGCGCTGGAACTTGGGGAACGCGCGCACGGCGATGGCGTCGACGTAGCGCGACAAGACCCGCGCCACCTCGCGCACGTGCTCCTCTGCGTCACCGTCCATGATCGGGGTGCTGCCATCGGCCAGCTCGCCGAACTCGATGGGCCAAGCGCCCTTGCCGGGCTCGAGCACGATGGCCTTGCCGCCGAGCTGGTGCACGCCGAGCTCGAAGGTGGTGCGCGTGCGCAGCGAGGGGTTGAAGAACAAGAGCGCCACGGCCTTGCCCTCGAGATCGCGCCCCACGGGGTGCTTCTGCAGGGCGCGCGCGTCGTCGAGGAGCGCTTGCAGCTCGGCGCGCGACCATTCGAGGGTGGAGAGGAAGTGGCGGGTCATCCGCACATTCGTATGCAGCACGCCCCGCGCGTCAACGGCCTCCCCGAGGCGGCGCGCCTGTAGTAGCACCGCCGACATGCCAGCAAGCGTTCGCGATCTCGTCGGCCCCATCGTTCGTCTCACCACCATGGCCGCGCTCGTGCTCGGGTTGGCGGCACCGGCGCTGGCCGCCAAGGCCGTCATCGTCGTGCGCCACGCCGAGAAGGCCAACCAAACCGACAAGGATCCAGAGCTCTCGCTCTACGGCGAAGACCGCGCCGTCGCGCTCACGCGCCTGGTGCGCGGCACCAAGGTCGACGCGGTGTTCGTCACCGAGCTGCGCCGCACCCGCGACACCGCCGCGCCGCTCTGCCGCCAGCGCGCGCTCAAGCCCACGGTGGTCAAGGCCGCCGACACCGCGGCGCTGGTGGCGCAGGTCCGCGCGCTGCCCGCCGACGCGGTCGCGGTGGTGGTGGGCCACTCGAACACCGTCCCCGAGATCCTGGCGGCCCTGGGTGTCACCGAGAAGGTCGAGATCCGCGACGATGAGTACGGGCGCGTCTTTGTGGTGGTCCCGGGTGCGAGCGGCGCCGCGACCATGCTCGAGCTCGAGTACTGATCGCCCGATTCAACTCTTCTTCTTGCCGCGCCCGCTCCCCTTATCCGGCGTCGGCGTGCGCAGCGCGTCCTTCTTGACGCGCATCTTGACGGCACCTCGGCTCAGCACCACGTCGTCGCCGTCGACCTCAAGGACCACCAGGCGGGTGCCGGGCAACGACTCGACCTCCACGGCCTCCCCCACCGCCACGCTCGAGGGGCGCGCGCGTTCGAAGGGGGAGCGCGCCTCGACGTGCGCGCGCTGCTCGAGCTCTTGCAGCCCGTGGCTGATGGCGTTGAGCGTGCGCGCGTCGGCGCCGGCCTTGGTGGCCTCGATGGCCTTGGCCACCTCGCGGCGCGCCGCAGCCAGCTCCTCGGCGAAGGCGCGCAGCCCCTCGCGTCGCAAGCGCTGCCCCTCCGCCGTCACCTCGGCGATGCGTCGCTCGAGCCCCTCGGCGTTGGCGGCGAGCATGGCCTTCGCCTGCTCGGCGTCACGCAGGCGCTCGGCCAGCGCGGCGCGCTCCTCCGACAGCGCCCTGAGCATGCCCGAGAACTCCTTGTCGTCGGGTGATTGGAGCGCGTCGGCGCGCGCGATGACCTTGTCGGGCAGCCCATACCGGCGCGCGGCATCGAGGGCGTTCGAGGTCCCCGCCTGATCGAGTGCCAGGTGAAAGGTTGGGCGCCCGGCGGGGTCCAGCGCCACCGACGCGTTGCGAAACGAGCCGCCCGCCATGGCCAGCGCCTTGAGGCGCTCGTAGTGCGTGGTGGCGACGACGAACGCGCCCTGCTCGACCAGGTGCTCGAGCAGCGCTTGGCCGAGGGCCGCGCCTTGGCCCGGGTCGGTGCCAGCGAGCAGCTCATCGAGCAGACACAGGACGGGACCGCGCTGGCGGTGCTCGTCGACTTCGGCCAGCACCTCGCGCAGCAGCACCAGGTGCCCGGAGAAGCTCGAGAGCGCGCCCTCGAGGCTCTGGGCGTCACCGATGACGCACGCGACCGCCGCGAAGGGCGCGACCGACGAGTCCTCGGCCACAGGCGCCGGGATGCCCGCGCGCGCCAAGAGCGCGATCAGGCCCGCAGTCTTGAGCGCCACGGTCTTGCCACCGGCGTTCGGGCCGCTGACGACGAGCGCCCGCGCACGCCCCAGGGAGATGTCGTTGCCGACGACGGCCGGGCTCGCCTGGCCCGCGCGCTCGGTCTCGCTCTTGCGCCAAGCGAGCAGCGGGTGGCGCGCCTTGCGCAGCGCCAGCGGCACATCGGTGCTGAGCTCCACGAGCCGGCCGCCGGTGCGCGCCGCGAAGGCACCGCGGGCAAACGCAGCTTCGATGTGACCGGCGTGCGCCAGATCGGACGACAGGCGCGGGGCCAGCTCGGCTACCTCGGCGGACAGCTCGGCGAGGATGCGCTGCTCCTCCTGCTCGACCTCGGCGCCGGCGATCTTGATGCTGTTGCCGATCTGCAGGAGCGCCCGTGGCTCCACGAAGACGGTCTGGTGCGTCTGCGACGCGTCGTGGACGATGCCGTCGACGCGCGCCTGGAATTCGCTCTTGACCGGCAAGACGTAGCGGTCGTTGCGCACCGTGAAGTTGCGGTCGCGCAGCACCCCGGCGTCGTCGTACTCGCGGATGAGGGCGCCGAGCCGCGCCTGTGCCTCGACGCGCAAGGCGCGCACCTTCTGCCGCAGCGCGCCAAGCTCGGGCGACGCGTCGTCGGCCAGTTGGCCCTGCTCGTCGATGCTGCGCAGCACGCGTTTGGCGAAGCGTCGGTCCTCCGCGATGGACCGGCCCAGGGCGCTCAGCCGCGGCGCCGCCACGCCCTGAAAGCCCATGACGTCATGGAGGCGGCCGAGCCCGTCCTGCGTTCGCGCCACGTCGAGCAGATCGAGGGTGCCGAGCACGGTGCCTTTGCGTGCCGCCACCAAGGCCGGGCGGATGTCGCGCACGGCGCCGAAGTCGGGGGCGACGCGCCGCTCCACTGCCAGCGCGGCCTCCATTGCTTCCTGACCGCGCTCGCCCAGCAACGCCAGGCTGCGCGGAAAGACCTCGTCCTGCAGCGCCTCGCGTCCAAACGGCGTGGCGCACAGCGATGACAAGACGCGCTGAACCTCGGCGAAGCCGAGGTCGCGCGCCGCGCGCTCCGAGAGGTGCAGCGACTGCAGGTCCACCATCGCCTTGTGCCCGAAAGCTCTGCACAGCGAAAGACGCGACGACCCCGCGGGTGGCGCGGTGCGCGGTGGATCTGCGAGGGTACGAGGATGGGGATCGCCCGACGGTTCCAAGCGTGGATCGGAGCGGCTGCGCTCGCGCTCGCCGGGTGTGCCACGCCCGAGGCACCGCGCACGCACCTGGGCGCAGTGCTGGCCGACGACGGCGACGTCTCGCTGGCGCCTGGCGAAGCCGGCCGCAACGTGGACGATCGAGGATCGGCGCTCTCCCACAGCGCTGAGGCGGCAGCGCTGCGCGAACAGGGCGACATGATGGGCGCCGAGCGAGCGGCAGAGCTGGCGCTCGGCCTCGACCCGGGCTTGGCGGTGGCGCACACCGAGTGGGCGCTGGCCGCCGAAGCGCTCGGCCGCCCCGAGGAGCTGGTCGCCGCCCACTACGCGCTCGGCGCTCGCCTGGCGCCCGATGACGCACGTGCGCAGCTCCTCGACGCCGCGTGGCATGCCCGTCGGGGCGATCACGCCCGCGCGCTCGAGGCCATCGACCGCGCCCTCCGCGCCGACCCACGGGAGGTCGAAGCGCACACCAGGAAAGGAGACCTCCTGACAGCGCAGGGCGATCCGGCCGCGGCGCTCTCCTGTTACCTCGCGGCGCTCGCCATCGACCCCCACAACGTCCCTGCCTTAGTTGGGGTGGCCGATGCCGCCGAGCGCGTGGGCGACAAGGGCGCAGCCGAGAGCGCGCTACGCACGCTGATCGCGCAGGTGCCCGACCCAACGTTGCACCGCTCACGCTTGATCGCCTTCCTCCGGCGCACCGGACAGCAGGCGCGCGCCAACGCCGAGCAACGGCTGCTCGACGCTGAAGCGCCGAAGGACCCGCGCAAGCTCAGGAAGCTCCGCCGCTGAACCGCGACGACCGGGCTCACGATCCTACAGAGGAGCTCTGCTGCGCGGCTCGATCGCAGCGTTGGCGGGCGCGCACCGGTGGCACCTGCCTCGACGAGCGTCACTTTGCTCCTCATCCCCGATCTCGATGAACGCGGTTCATCGAGATCGGGGATGTCCCTCTGGGAGGGTCTGTCGCCAGACCCTCCCCCGCGCCGGCGAAGCCGGACGCGGGGCCCCCACCCAAGACGGCTCCCGCTGG
>JADZDP010000016.1 GCA_020850995.1 Deltaproteobacteria bacterium | reverse complement strand
TCGCCGCCATGCCCGATGCGCTCATCCTCGTGGGCGCCGCGCTGTGCGCGTACGCCGTCCTCGGGGCCGAGGTGCCAGAGCCGGTGTTGCCGATCGGCGTGCTCCTGGCCGTGCTCGGCGGCGCGCAACTGTTGGCGCTCGAGATCGTGAGCGCGCCCATGCGCGCCAACGCCTTCATCGACCTGCGCCGCGTCGTGGCGGCGGTCAACACCGCGACCACCCTGGTGCTGGCCACCGCTGGCCTCGGCGCCTTGTGTTACGCCGTCGAGAAGCTCGACCTGCGGCGCGATTTCTCCTTCGCGGCGCCCACCACGCCCTCGGGCGCCACTACCTCGCTGTTCGACGCCGCGCGCTGCCCCGCACCGGGTGGCGGCGATGCCACCGGCAAGCCCGAGGTGTTCCTGTTCTTCGAGCGCGGCAACCCGGCGCTCGGCGAGGTGCGCGACTACTTCGACGCCCTCGAGGCGCGCGGCGCGTCGGTGGTGGTGCAAGACGCCGCCATCGATCCTGCGCTGTCCAAGAAGATGAAGGTATCGAAGAACGGCACCGTGGGTCTGCGCTGTGGCGAGCGCACCGAGACCTGGCTGGTGGGTGAGGACCGCGACGACGCCACCAAGAAGCTCGGCAAGATCGACGAGGAGCTGCGCACGCGTCTGGCCAAGATCAGCAAGGATCCCGTCAACGTGTACTTCACCGTGGGGCACGGCGAGCGCAGCTTCGATGACGCGGCCAAGCCCGGGCAGCGCGTGGCCGCCAAGAGCCTCAAGAAGCTCGTGGAGGGCACCAACGCCAAGGTCAAGAAGCTCGGCGTGGGCGATGGCCTCAGCCGCGAGGTACCCGCCGACGCCGCGCTGGTGGTGATGGTGGGGCCCACGGCGCCGTTGCTCCCAGAAGAGGTCGCCGCGTTGTCGACCTACGTCGCGAACGGCGGGGCGCTGCTCCTGCTGCTCGATCCGCCCACGCCGGGCACGCGCGATGCCGGCGTGCCCACCACCGCGGAGTCGCTCGAGCCGCTCTTGGCCACCTTGGGCGTGCAGGTGGGCGGACACGAGGTGATGAACGACAAGAGCTACGTGCGCGAGAGCAACACCACAGCCGATCATGCCTTCGTGTTCTCGACGTCGTTTGGCAGCCACAAGGCGGTCAAGACGCTGTCGGGCGCGCGCGGCAAGGCCGCGCTCCTGTTCAAGCAGGCGGCCACCGTGGAGAAGCGCCAGAAGGACAACGCCAAGATCGCGGTGCTGGCGCGCAGCGCCGCCGCCAGCTTCGTGGACGCCAACGACGACCGCGCCTTCACCGAGGGCGCCGAGACGCGCGCCATCTTCGAGCTGGCGGCCGCCATCGAGGTGCCCAACGCGGCGGGCGGCAAAGAGGCGCGCGCGGTGGTGGTGGGCGACTCCGATGCGCTCGACGACTTCCTCCTCGTCAACAGCGAGGCCAACCAGGTGTTCGCCTACGAGGCCTTGGTGTGGCTCTTGCGTGACGACGACAACGCCGGCGGCGCCGCCCCCGCCGCAGGCGACGTGCGCATCCTGCACACGCGAGATCAAGACAAGCTCTGGTTCTACGGCACGGTCTTCCTGGTGCCGCTCGCCCTCATCGCCGTCGGCGTGGTCACGGCGACGCGCAAGAAGCGCAAGCCGATGGCGTCCGCGGCTCCCGCTGGAGGTGCGCCATGAGCGCGCGCACGTTGCTTGTGCACACGATGTTCGCGCTCGCCGCCATGGTGAGCGCGTGGCTGCTCGCTCACCGCGTGGAAGAGAAGAAGGGCGGACCCACGTCGGTCACCCTGCTGGACGCCAGCAAGGGCGAGGTACGCACGCTCGAGTACACCTGGCCCAAGGGCCGCTCGTCGGTCAGCGCCAGCGAGGGCGCCGCGGCGCGCCGCGCCGTCGTCGACGTCGATCGCACCGTAGAACCCAAGAAGGACCCCAAGAAGAAGGACGACAAGAAGCCCGACAAGAAGGACGCCGCCGCCGACGCGGGCCCCGCGAGCGCCGACGCCGGCGTGGCCGAGCCCGAGCCGGCGCCCACGCGCGAGCAGGTGAAGTTCCCCGGCGGCAAGACCGTGCTCAACGCCATCGAGGCGCTCGAGCCGCTGCGCACCCGCCGCACCCTCGGCGAGGTCGACGCCGCGCGCCTCAAGGAGATGGGCCTCGAGCGCCCCGAGCGCACGTTGATCGTCACCACCGCCGGCGGCGCCAAGCTCACGCTGGAGATCGGCGAGTCGAGCTACGGCGGGCAAGGGCGCTACGCGCGCAAGCAGGGCGACCCCACCGTGCACCTGGTCGACGCCGCGTTGGTGACCGGCCTCGAGGGTGGCCCCGAGACGCTGATGGAGAAGCGCGTGCTCGTCGCCGAGCCCGAGCGCGTCCTCGGCTACACCGCGCGCCACGGTGACAAGGGCGGCGCCTTCGTGCACGTCGATCGCGGGCAGTCGACCACGCGCCACTTCTCGCCCAAGGACGACGCCGGCACCAAGAGCGAGCCCGCCGACGCGGTGATGAAGACGCTGCGCGACCTGCGCGCCACCAAGCTGGCGCCTGGGCCGCAGGGCGCCGGCAGCGTGGTCGCGACCATCGCCGTCGAGCTCGAGGGCGGTGCGCGCACCACGGTGGAGCTGGTGGAGCGCATCGACGCCGCGGGGCACCTCGTCAAGCTCGACAGCTGGCTGTTCGAGGTCTCGGAGACGCAGGGCAAGGAGCTGCTCGAGGACCTCGACGCGCTGCTGCCCTGAGCAGCCACGGCCGCGCGCCCGACGAGGTGCATGCGCGCGTCAGACCAGCTTGCTCTTGATCGACGCCAAGAGCGCCCGCGCCTCGTCGGTGGACGAGATGTCCTCGGCCGCCAACAGGATGTCCTTCGCCTCGCCGAAGTCCTTACGGTAGAGCGCGATCTTGGCCTTCTGCACCAACAGCTGCGCCTGGTGCGGCCACACCAGGTTGAACTTCTCGCGCCGATAGCTCTGCCGCGCCGCGCGATCGTTGAGCACGCGATACGCTTCCTCCAGGCGCTTGAGGATGCGCTCGGCGGTGGCCAGGTTGGCGGGGCGCTTGTGGCCACCGGGTCCGTACTCGGCGCGCAGCTTGTTGTACGCCTCGGCCACGTGGTCGGGGCTCGACGACCAGTGCAAGCCGAGCACCGAGAAGTGGTCCTTGTCGTCGAAGGGCGCCCACGCGTCGTCGACCGCGCTGAGGTCGGGCGCGGTGAAGCGGAAGGTGCCGGTGCGCGACGCCGCCTTCTTCGCCTTGTCGGGGTCGGGGGCGTCCCACGACAGTCCACCGTAGAGCTCGAGCAAGTACATGGTCTCCCAGACGGTGCGGGCCCCCACGGCCGCGCGCGACGCCTCTTCGAGCAGCTGGTCGCCGCCGAGGTCGCTCTTGATGAAGCGCTGGTGCTGCGGCGGCAGCCCGAGACTCTGCACGATATCGGCGCGGGCGCGCACGCACATGCCGTTGCGATTGGGGAAGGCGCGCGCCAGGTCGTCGGCCTCGATGCCGATCAAGAGGCCACGCACGCTCTCGGCGATCAAATGCAGCGTGCGACCCACCGTGGTCATCTGCGGCGGGCGTCCGAGCTCGGTGATGGCGTAGGTCATCCGCGGCTGCGCCAGCGAGCGCCCAAGCGTGGCCAGCGCGGCGGCGGTGCGCACCTCGCGACCGTCGACGATGATGGCGGTGAACAGCGGATGATCGGGCGCGGTCACCTCGAGGCGCAGGACACCGCGGGTGGTGCGCAGCCAGCGCAAGAGCAGCGGCACCGAGGGCTTGGCAATCTCGGCGTCGGTGGGCGGCCGTACCAGCGGCAGCGCCAAGATGGCCTGTGCCGTACTTGGGTTCTCGAGTGCTCCTTGGCGCGGCAGCGTGAAGGCGCGCGGCGCGGGGGCGTCGGCGGCAGGGGCCGGCGCGGCAAAGGTCGCGGGGATCGCCGTGGTTTGCGACGGCACGGGCACTCGCTGCTGTGAGCCAGTACCGTCGAGCTCGGCGAGCAGGCGCAGAAAGCCGCTGCGCTCCGCTGCTTGCACCACGGCGGTGCCCGGCGCCGCAGCGGCCAGCGTCACGCGCGCCTTGGCGCTGGTCTCCTTGCTGCCGACGGCCAGGCGCACCTCAACCGAAGCGGTCGGCAGGCGGCCGTCGGCGACCGCGAGGATCGCACCCACGCTCTCGAGGTGGGGGCGGCCGGCCGCGAAGTCGGCGGCGGTGTTGAAGCGCAGCGCGTCGCCCGAGAAGAACGGCGGCAGCGCAGCCACGGCGTCGGTCGCGGGCGGGGGCGAGGGCGGGGGCGGTGGCGGTGCGGGGGCCTTCGCCGCCGGTGGCGCGGCGCGCGACTCAGGCGCGATAGGCGCTGCTTGCCCCGGTGAGGGCACCGCGGCGCTCGGGGGCGGCGGCGCCGCCTCCGCAAGTGCCTCGAGCAGCACAGGCGCCGGCTCCACCTCGCCAGTGACCGCCGGTAGCACCCGCGCGGGAGGGTCGACGCGCTCGAGCTCGATGCTCGGTGGCCCGGGCGAGAGCACCGAGGTTGGAGGCGCGGCGGGCGGGAGCACCGGCGCCGGCACCGCCATGAAAGGCGTGGCCGTGCGCGGCAGCTCGTCGGCGCGGAGCGTGGGCGCGGGCATCACGGCGTCGTCGACGGGGGGCGCTGCCAACACCAACGGCGCCACCGGTTGCTCGAGCACGGCGACCACGCCCTGGTCGCTGGCGGACAGCGGCACGCGCACCTTCTCGTCGGTGCGGGGCACGTCGGCCGGCCCCGGCTCCACCGCCTCTGGAGCAGGCGCCGGGCGGGCCAAGGTCGGCAGGGGCGGTGCCGGCTCGAGGAGCCGGAGCAGCGCGCGCTCTGGTGTGAGCACCACCACCTCGACCTTGAGACGTACCGGCGCGCTGAGGCCGCCGCCAAACAGGAACACCTCGATCTGTTCGAGCGGCTTGAGCTCGCGCCCAGGCTTCACGGCCAGCGCGCCCTTCGAGAGGTACGTCGACCATGAGCTTTCAACGGCGTCGGCCGAGTCAAAGACCACAGCCCCGCTGTCCTCGAGGAGCGGCAGGTTCACCGACACGGCACGATGGTAGTCCGGCGGGATCGCCGGGGGAACATTCCAGCTCGACCGATCGGGCGAGCTTCGGCGCGGTGCCGGCGCCCTGGCGCAGCGCCCGAGAGGAGGCGGTCGGGGTCCATGGGACGCATCGGAGCCTGCACCTCAGTCGGGCAACTTCGGCATGGTTGCCAAGGGCGCCATGGTCTTGAGCGCACGGAGCACGCGCTTCTCGACGTCGGCGGCGTTGGGGCGCGCGATCTGCTCGAGCGCGAGGCCATTGAGCACCATGAAGGTGAACAGCGGCGCCAGCGCGTGCGGGTGTCGGCCGGCCTCGCGCGGCAGGCCGAAGATCTGGCGAAAACCCTGGTCGGTGGCCTCGGTCCAGCGCTCGGCGATGCGCTCGACCCTGGCGCGCAGCTCGGGGTGGGTGCGCGACGCCACCAGGAGCTCGAGCCAGGCGTAGAACATGGGCCCCTTCACCTCGGTCCACAGCGCCTGCATCAACGCGTCGACGAAACGCTCGTCGCGCCGCGGTGGCAGGCTGGACGCGAAGCGCTGCACGAACGCCGCCGTGCGCTGGTCGATGACGTACTCGACCGCGCTGGTCACCAGATCTTGCTTGGTGGGGAAGTGGTGCAGCACCGCGCCGCGCGAAACGCCCGCGCGCGTCACCACCGCAGTGGTGGTGGTGCCCACGTAGCCGTACTCGACGAGGCACTCGACCGTGGCGTTGAGCACGCGCGCGCGCATGGTCGCAGTGCGTTCCGCCTGGGTGCGCTGGCCGCGCCGACGCGTCGCCATGGTGCCTCTTGCCGATCGGCGCTCGGTTGGTCAATCACGGGGCGTGGCCACACGAAGATCGCCAGCGCCGCGACGCCCCGTCACCGGCGAGGAGCGCGTCATTGGCCCCGGCTTCAACGCACGGGTCTATGCCAAGGTGCGCGAGGTGCCCCCCGGCCGCATCACCACCTACGGCGACGTGGCCGGCGCGCTCGGCAGTCGTCGCGTGGCGCGCCAGGTCGGCTACGCGCTCGCCGCGCTCGATCTCGCAGTGCAGCCACCGGTGCCCTGGCATCGCGTCATCAACGGCCAGGGCCGGATCAGCTACCGCGGCGAGGTCGGTCGCGGCTCGGAGCAGGAGCTGCGCCTGGCGGCCGAGGGCGTCCACCTCGACGAGCTCGGGCGCGTGACCGACTTCGAGGCGCTGCGGCACGTGTTCGCGCCACCGCCGCGCGAGCGCTCACACTAGCGCGCGCACGACGCGGCCCGCGGCGCGCGCGGCCTCGCGCGCGTCCGACGGAGGCACGGCGCCGCGCTCCAACACCACCAACGCGTCCTTGAGCTCGTCGTCGCCCAAGCGATCCACCAGCTCACGCGCGCGCAGGAACAGCTCTTCCCCGCTGGCGCGCGCGCGGTTGCGTCGCGCGAGCGCCGCCAAACGAGCCAACGCCAGCGCCTCGCTGCGCGGGTCGCCCACCTGGCGATGCAGTTGCAGGGCGCGCTCCCAACTCACACGCGCATCGTCGAATTCGCCTTCGGCGACGTGCAGGTCGCCTTGCCAGCTCCACACGATGCCCTCGTGCCGGCGGTTCTGCAGCTCACGGTGGATGGCCATGGCGCGCTTGAGGCACTGGCGCGCATCGATGAGCTGGTCGAGCTCGAGATAGGCCGCGCCGAGCTGACCGCTGTGGATGCCCTCCCATCGACGGTCGCCTACGTCGCGGTGGGCGCGGATGGCGTCGGTGTAGCGGCGAATGGCGCTGGGCAGGTCGCCGCGGTGGTGGTCGAGCAGGCCATAGAAGCCGAGAGCGCGTCCGGTGACCTTGCGATCGCCCACTTCGTCGAGGATCTCGGTCGCGGCCTCGTAGTCGGCGGCGGCCTTGTCGGTGCGCCCCACCAAGAGCCAATGCGTGCCGAGGTTGGCGATGGCGCGCGCCTCGAGCAGGCGATCCTTGGCCCGCCGCGCGCAGGTGAGCGCGGCCACCAGATCGCCGTGGGAGGCGGACAGCTCGTGGCGCGCGCGGCGCGCGCGTGCCCGCGCCTCGTAGGCGCGCGCTCGCAACGCATACGGCACGCCCACGACGTCGGCGGGGGCGAGCGCGCGATCGAGCAGCTCGATGAACAGCTCATGCGGACCGCGCATGGTCAACACCGGCTCGAGCGCCAAGGTCGCGCGCAGCGCGCTGGTGATCGACGTCAGCGTCTGGGTCTCGGCGGCCAGCGCGCGGCGCGCCACCGCCACCAGGTTTTCGGCGTCGTCCTCGAGCTGGTGACGCATGGTGATGCCGCCGTGCCCATCGACGCCCTCGGCCAACGCGCTGCCGAGCGTGAGGTAGTGCGCGGCGTGGCGGTTCTGCAGGGCCTCGCGCGCCACGCCCGCATCGAGGCGGCCCTCGGCGGCCTCGCGCACGGCGTTCGGCAGGTCGAGGCGGCGCTCATCGAGCGGCACCTCGTCGTCGGGCCAGCGGCCACTGCCACGCGGCGGTTCCACCACGCGCACGAGCGCCTTCTCGAGCAGCGACTCGAGCGCCACGGGCACCGCGGGGGCGTCGGCGAAGGCCGTGAGGTCGAGCACGTTGGTTGCGGCGGCGACGTCGAAGCCGCCGCTGAAGACCGCGCACTGCGCCAGCGCAGCCCGCTCCCACGTCGCCAGCAGGTCCATGGACCAGGCCACCGCGCCGGCCAGCGCCGAGCGCCGCTCACCCTCGAGGAGCGTCACCTTGCGCGGCAGGCGCTCGACGAGCTCCCGCGGCGCGAGCGCGCGGGTGCGCGCAGCAGCGATCTCGATTGCCAGCGGCACACCGTCGAGGTGACGCACGATCTGCGCGCACGCCACCAGGTCGGCCGGCGTGGGCGCGAAGCCGCGACGTGCCTCGGCCGCGCGCTCGACGAACAGCGCCACCGCCTCGGCGGCGGCGATGTGCTTGGCCTCGCCGCCTTGCTTGGCGAGCTTGAGCGGGCCCACCTTGACCTCGACCTCGCCGGGGATGCCCAGCGCCTTGGCGGAGGTGACGGTGAACGAGCATTCGACGATCGCCGGCACGAGCTGCCCCACCACGAACGCGACCTCGCTGCGGCAGCGGTCGGCGCCGTCGACCAGATAGAGCGTCGGCCCGCCGCGCGTCACCGCGTCGGTCAGGCGCGACAGCTCGACGCCGATGCCCGCCCCCGGCTCAGGCAGCATGCCGAGCGCCAGCAGCATCGCGTGCACCACGTCGAGCGCGGAGTGGCACCCGCGCACGTCGACGAGCCACACGCCGCCGTGCTGACCGCAGCGCGACAGCTCGAGCGCGGCGGCGCGCAAGCCGAGGCGCGTCTTGCCGATGCCCTCGGGGCCCGTGATCGTGACCAGGCGCTGGCCCCCGTCGAGGTGGCGCCCGATCTCCTCCAGCAGCTTGACGCGCCCCACGAACGCACCCCGCTCCACGGGGAGGTTGGTGCGGGCGAGCTTGCGACCCATTGGCTGTCGGTAGCACCCGCCGCGCCGTGCGGAAAGGTAAGGGCCCTCGAAAGGGCCGCGAATGTGCACGTCGGCCGCGGGGGCATCGACGTAGTCATTCGCGGCCCCTAAGGTCGACCTGGTGATCCGGATCCGCGAGGGCGATCAGGAGTCGATCCTGACCATCGACGAATTCGAGCGGCGCGCCCGCCGCGGGGAGCTGTCGCCCTTCGCCGACGTGTGCATTCCCGCGCTGACCGGCGAGCGCTTCGTGCAGGCGCGCGAGCTTCCCTTGTTCGCGGCGCTCTACGATCCTCGCCGCATCCTGTTCCGGCGGCACTTCCACCTCGGCCGTTATCCCGTGCTCACGGGGGTGGTCGCGCTCGTGTGCATCGCGCTCTTCCTGTGGGCGCGCCACAGCGGCGACGGCGTGGTGACGCGCGAGGCCTTGCTCGAGCTCGGCGCCAAGGCGCGCGCGCGCATCGTCGACGAAGGTGAGCTCTGGCGGCTGCTCGTTGCCAACCTCTTGCACCGCGACGTCACGCACCTGGCCTTCAACCTGTTCGCGTTGCTCAACATCGGCGCCGTGCTCGAGGGCGTGTATCGGCGGGGCGACTACCTGCTCCTGCTCGTCGTGGGCGGCGTCTCGACGATGGTGGTGTCGACCTTCGCGTCGGGGCCCGTGACCGTGGGCGCGTCGGGCATGGTCTTCGCGTGCTTGGGCGCGGGCGTGGTGTTTGGCCTGCGCTTCTCCGATCTCTTGCCCACGCGCTACCGCATCTACTTCGGCGTCGTCGTGGTGGGCTACGCGGCCACCATGTTCTACCTGGGTTTGCAGCGGGCCACGACCGACAACTGGGGCCACGGCGGCGGGCTGCTCGCCGGGCTCGTCATGGGGGGCGTGCTGGTGCCGCGCCTCATGCGCCTGCGCGACGCCACCGAGCCCCGCGCCGTGGCCATGCGACCGTGGATCGCGTGCACCGTTGTTGTGGTCGCGCTGGTCGCGCTGGGGCCCTTGCTGCCGAGGCTGTTGCTGTCGTTCCGCCCCTACCGCCTCGACTCCTTCGGCATCGTCATCGAGCGCCCCTCGACCTGGACCAAGGGGCCCGACCCGCTCGGCTTCATCGCCTTTGGCAACGGCGTCGACGCGCTCGCCTCCATCGCCTGCGATCGCGGCGCGCGGCGCGTGCGCCTCGACGACGCCGCCGCGGGGTTCGTCGACCGTGAGCTGACCAGCCTGGCCCGCGCCGGCCATATCAGCAACCTCACCGTGGGCGCCCCCCTGTCCGACGTCGTCGGCACGGCGCCCGGCACCGTGCCGGCGCGCCGCGTGGCGTTCTCGTTCATTGCCTCCGACGGGCCCTTCGAGGCGCGCGCGTGGGTGTTCGTGCGCGGCGACACCGAGTGCGCCTTCGTGCTGGCGCACCGCACCAGCGCCACCGCCCGCTCCAAGGAGCTGCTCGAGGAGGTGCGCGCGCGCGTGCGCCTGGTCGAGCGCAAGACTCAGCGCGACGCCGCCAACGCCGCACTCAACCGCCCGACCTCGGTGAAGGCGCAGCTCGATCTCGCGCTCGCGCACCAGGCGGCCGGCGACCTGCTGGCAGCGCGCCGTGCCTTCGACGCTGCGCGCGAGGCCATGGCAAACGAGCGCGGCTGGGAGGGGCGCGTGCCAGTGGCGCGCGCGCAGCTCGAGCTCGAGGCCTTCGCCTACGACGGCACCGGCGATCTCGACGTCGCGCTCGCGGCCGCCGCCGAGGCCCGCGCCGCCAAGCCCGATGACGCCGACGTAGCGCTCTTGTTGGCCGACGTGCTGCTCGCGCGCATGGAGCCCGAGCGAGCGCGCATCGCGCTGGCGAGCGCCCGCAAGCAGTTCCCCAACGACACGCGCCTGCAAGCGCGCGAGGCGGCGCTGACGACGCCCCCGGGAGCGCCCTGATATGCGCGCCACGGTCGTCGCCGCGGTGGTGGTCGGTGTCTGCGCGGGCGCGCTGTGGCTCGTGGCGCTCTTGCACGCCATGCCCGCCCCCGACGTGGCCCTCTACCTGCTCGGCGAGCCCCGCGCCGTGGTGGGCGACGCGTGGCCGGTGCGTTTCGGCGCCGCACGCGCGGGCGGCACCGGCCCCGCGTCCCTGCGCGGCACCATCGCGCTCGGCGACTCGCCCGAACGCGACGCCGCCGCTGGCTTCGCGCGCCTGCCGGTAAGCGCACCCGGCACGCTGCCCGGCATGCTGCGCGTGTGCCTCGACGACGGCGCGCCTTGCCTGCACGCGCGCTTCGCCGTGGAGGCAGCGGCGCAGCGCGCACCCTCGAGCGCGCGCTTCGTCTGGCTCGGGCGCGCCCCGGCGGTGGCGACCGTGGGCGCCGTGGCACGCCGCACCGCCGTCGGCGTGCGCCTGGCGCCGGAGCTCGACGCGTCTGCGCCGAGCTTCACGGTCCACGTCGATCGGGCCGCGGGCCCCCTGCTCCTCGACGTCGTGGTGGACGGCGTGGTGCGCGACGTGGTGCGCGCCGACGGGCCGAGCGTCGCGGTGAACACGCCGCGCCAGCTCGCGCCAGGCGCCGTGGTCGTGGTGCACGCCGGCGGCCCCTGGCCCGACGAGCTCGGCGCCTGGGCCACCGCGCGCGTCGCCGATCCCGCGGAGCCCCTCGCCGCCTTCTCGCTGCGCCTGGCGCGCGCCGCCGGGGCCCCCGACGACGTCGAGCAACCCGCCGACGACGAGGCGGCGCGGGCCCTGCTCGAGCGCCTCAAGCCCACCACGGCGCGAGCGGCGCGCCTGCCGGTCACGCTGGTGCCGGCCGACCCTGGCCCGCCCTGGCCCGAGCTGTACCTCGGCGCCGCGGCGCTCTTGGCGACGCTGGTGGCCCTGGCCGGCCGCGCCAGCCGAGTGCCGCCCCTGGCGCTCGTCGCCGGCCTGGGCGCGGTGCTGGGGGTCTGCGGCGGCATGTACGCCGTGCTGCTGCTGGTCGGACGCTGACCCGCCGTTGGCCGACGGCGCGCGCCCTGCTAACACCGCAGGCGCGACGTATGGAACGCCTCGGCCGCTACCGCATCGACAGCAAGCTGGCCGAGGGCGGCATGGGGTCGGTCTATCTGGGCAGCGACGTCGACGGGCGCATCGTGGTGCTCAAGGTGCCCCACCGACACGACGACAACTCGCTGGCGGCCATGGGCGACGAGGCGCGCACCGGCATGCGCCTCAAGCACCCGGCCATCGTCGAGACGCTCGACTACTTCGTCGACAACGGCCGCGGCGTGCTCGTGGTGGCCTGGATCGAAGGCAAGACGCTGTACGAGCTGCGGCGCGCCGGGCCCTTGCCGCCCGCCGCCGTGGCCACGCTGGGGCAAGAGCTCGCCGGCGCGCTCGACGCCATTCACAGTGCCACCGACGAGAGTGGCCGTCCGCTCAACGTCTTGCACCGCGACATCTCGCCCAACAACGTCATGATCGACGCCTCCGGCCAGGCGCGCCTCATCGATCTCGGCATCGCCCGCTCGTCGGATCGGCAGCAGAAGTCGACCCAGATCGGCGTGGTCAAGGGCACGCTGCGCTATCTGGCTCCCGAGATCCTGGCGGGCGGCGATCACACACGCGTCACCGACCTGTGGGCGCTCGGCGTCACGCTGTGGGAGGCGGCGCTGGCGCGCTACGCCGTCCCGGGCGACGAGGTGCTCACCATCAAGGCCGCCATGGACGGCACGCTCACCAAGCTCCAGCCGAGCGAGAAGGTCGACCCCGATCTGAGCGACGCGATCCATGCACTGGTGGCCCCAAACGACCGCCGCCTCAAGAACGCGCGCGCCGCCAGCGCCGTGTTCACGCGCTTGGCGGGCCGCATGGCGGGCGGACGCGAGGCGCTGGCCGCCGCCGTGCGAGCCGCTTCCGCGCCCGCGGCACCCAAGGGCAAGCCCGCGTCGCCGTCGCGCAGCGAGGCGAAGGCCCCACCACCAGACGCCACCGAGCTGGTGTCGCGCACGCTCCTCGCCCCCGCGCTGCCGTCCAAGAGCGACGTCGACATGGTGTTCACCATGACGGTGCCCAAGGAGCTGGTGATGCCGAGCGGCCTGGCGCCCACCATGCGCCTCGACGAGGAGGAGTATCTGCGTCAAGCGGGGCTGGCGCCGAGCGACGAGGCGTCGTTGCAGGACTCGGAGACGCCGCTGGAGCCGCGCCACCACGTCCCGTCCACCGACACCGCCGACACCATCATGATGGACCCCGTGCACCCGGCGATCCGCGCGGCAACGAGCGAGCGCAGCACCGACAAGTCCGTGGCGCTCGACGTCATCGTGATCGACGAGAGCGACGAGGAGACCGAGGTGTAGCGCGGGCGGCGCGGGCGATGGTACCGGCGCACTCGATCACCCACAGAAGCCACGGGATGGGTTGGCGGTACTCGTCGCCGTCGTGCCAAGGGCTGAAGAACATGCCGCAGGCGTGGCCGTCGCGGTAGCTCTCGCTCGTCGCGTACCGTGAGCCGCCGCGCGAGCCCTCGTCGCGGAAGCTGCCGGACCCGGGCGCGCGGGCCAACTCGAGCCGCGGCGCCTCGCGCCCGCGCACGTGCAAGCACGCCAGGTGACCGTTGTCGTGGTAGCGCGCCACCACATCGGCGCCGAGGTCGAGCCGCGCGAGCAGCGCGCGGTCGATGGGCAGACGCTGCGCGCGCGCGAGCAAGCCCGGGCGGCGCGACGCCACCGCGTGGTGCAGCACCCGGCGCGCCCCCTCGAGCTGCTTGCTTGCGGCCTCGTGCTCGAACAAGAGCAACACGCGTGCGTCGTCGAGCCAACGGGCCAGCCGCGTGGCCAGGATGTGAGCGCGCGCGTCGGTGAGCGCGCCGTGCTCCAAGAGCATGCGCCACAGCATGCTCGCCAGCCGCGCCACGCCGCCCGCGCGCGCCGCGCCTGCCTCGTGGGCCAGGGGACGGCGGCGCAGCTCCTGCGCCGCCGCGCGCACGGCCGACGGCGTGTCGTCGCCAAGGAGGGCGTCGAGGAGCTCGGCCAAGATGCGCGCCCGCGCCGTGACGCGTTTGCGGCGTGGCCCTTCGGTCAGCTCGCACGCCAAGACCTGCGCGCCCTCGCGCAGTTGGCGTTCGGCTTCGGCGGGTCGAGTGTCGATGGTGCACATGCACCTCGCGTACGCAGGTGGCGTGCCACGGCGACGAGCGCATGGCCTCGTGCGCCCCTGCCCCGAACCGGCGCGCGTGCTCCGCCCCCTGTGTCAGCTCGGCGCAGCCTCGTGCTTGCGGCGCGACGCGAGGTACGCCTGCCACTGCGGCAGCGCGGCCATGCGATCGTGGAAGCGCCGCAGCGCTGGCGCCGGATCGAGGCAGGTGGGGCGGTGGACCAGGTGCGTGTGCAGCACCTGGAATGCCACCACGTCGGCGAAGGTCGGGTGCGAGCACACGAACAGGCCCGCGGCCGACGACGGGGCTGCCGCGAGCAGGGCGTCGAGCTTGGCCACGCCCGTGCGCCACGTCTCGGCCCAGTATTTGGCCACCGCCTCGGGGTTGTCTTTGTTCGGGCCATACACCAGCGCGCTCAGCGCTGCGCTCACGTCGACACAGGTCTCGGCGAGCACGTCGGCGCGCAGACGCTCGTCCTCGTCGTTGCCGTAGAGCCCGAAGCTGCGCGCCAGGTGGCGGAGGATGGCTTGGCTCTGAGGGATGCGCCGCTCGCCAGCCTCGCTGCGCTCCACCAGCACCGGCAACTGGAAGAGCGGCATCGTGCCCTTGAGGCCCTTCCACTCCTCCCGCGTCACCGCGGTGTCCGTGAAGGACACGCCTGCCAGCGCGAACAAGAGGCGGATGGGCTCGGCGCGCCCGTGTATGCCGAAGTAGATGATCTCGTAGCTGGTGGACATGGGGCTCCTGGCGAGGTGCTCGGCTTCGACCTGCTACCATGTCGCCGTGTCCGAGCGATCACCGGCCCCCGCCATCCGAGGGGTGTACCTGCGCGACAACTACGCGGTGGTCGAGCGGCTCGGCCCAGGCGTGGCCGCGAGGGTCAACGAGCGCCTGGGAGAACCGACGCGCCAGGCGCTGGCCGCGGTGCGGCCCGACGACTGGGCCCCGGTGGAGCTCGACGTGGCGCTGACCTGCGCCATCTACGACGTGGTGGGCGAGCAGGGGTTGCGGCGGGCCAACCGCGAGGTGTTCCTGGATGCTGTCGAGGGCCCGGTGCTCAAGCCGCTGTTTGCCGGCCTGCAGCGCATGCTCGGCCTGACGCCTCTGGCGCTCCTTCGTCTCGGGCCCCGGCTGTGGAACACCATCTACCGCGACTGCGGCGACCTCGAGATCGAGCAACGCGACGGCACCCACGCCATCGTGCTCGAGCGCGCGCCCGACGTGGTGCTGGTAGCGCCGAGCTACTTCGTCGGCGTCGCCGGCGTCATCGACGCCTGCTTCTTCTTGACCCGCCGCACCGGCACCGTCGAGGTCGCGACCGACGAAACCAACCGGCGCGTGCGCTGGCGCGTGGCGTGGGAGTAGGCCTCTGAAGCTGTCCCGATGGCCGCGCCGTGCTGTAACAAGGCGCCGCGGCCAGTGTAGGCTGCCCGACGATGCAGGTCGGCGACATCGTCGATGGACGCTATCGGCTCCTCGATCTCCTCGGCGAGGGAGCCGCGGGGAAGGTGTTCCGTTGCGAGGACCTCGCGAAGAACAACATGTTCGTCGCGCTCAAGCTGCTGCACGCCAAAGACCCGCGCTGGGAGAACTTCTTCCGTCGTGAGTTCGAGGTGCTCTCCCGCCTGCATCACCCGAACCTGGTGAGCGTGTACGACTTCGGCCCGGCGCCCGAGGAGAACACCTGGTACTTCACGCAGGAGCTGGTGGTCGGCAAGCCCCTGCTCGAGACCGTGGCCGGCAAGAAGATCGACGACGTCGTGTCGCTATTCGTCGAGATCTGCCGCGCACTCGAGTTCATCCATGGCCACGGCGTGCTGCACCGCGATCTCAAGCCCGCCAACATCCTCGTCCAGCAGCACGCCGACCCCGGCGAGCGCGTGCGCGTGCTCGACTTCGGCCTGTGGCGCGAGCTCGACCCCACGCCGCAGCGGGGCGCGCGCTGGGCCGGCACGCCTCCCTACCTCGCCTCCGAGGTGCTGCGCGGCTTCGGGCACTCCATCTCTGCCGACCTGTACGCCGTCGGCGTCACCCTGTTCCAGGTGCTGACGCGCAAGCTGCCCCACGGGCGCGGCACGCCGCAGGAGCTGCTGCAGGCACGAAAGACGCCGGCGCCCGATCTGTCGCCCATGGTGAAGGGTGCGCTCGCGGCCGTCATCGCGCGCCTGCTCGACGAGACGCCCGAGCGCCGGCCCCAGTCGGCGGCCGAGGTCGCGGCGGCGCTCTCGGTGGTCATCCCCAACCACGCCGTGGCCATGCCGCTGGCGCTCGGCCGCGCGCGCCTGGTGGGACGCGACGCGGAGAAGAGCAAGCTCGCCGAGATCGTCGAGGCCGTGCGCGAGCGCAAGCCGAGCGCGGCGCGCCTGGTGGTGGTGGAGGGCCCCGACGGCGTCGGCAAGTCGCGCTTCGTCAACGAGCTCAAAGCCGAGGTGCAGCTCAAGGGCGGTCGCTCGGCGGTGGGCGTGTGCGCCGAGGAGGTACGCACGGGATATCGGCCCATCGCCGATCTCGCGCGCATGCTGGCGCCGTTGGCGGGACGCGCGCAGCTCACCGAGAGCGAGAAGGAGGTGATCGAGCGCTTGCTGCCCGAGGTCGCCGGCAGCGGCGCGCAGGCCGCCGGTGGCGCCGACCTCGGCTCCTTGGCCAAAGCCGAGCGCGACCGCTTCCACGACGCTACCGTCGATCTGTTCCTGGGCCTCGCGGGCTCCACGGCGTGCGTCTTGATCGTCGAGGACGTGCCGTACTGCGATCCGGCCAGCGCGGCGCTGCTCGCCCGCATGGTGGGACGCGCCAAGGAGGCGAGCCTGCTGGTCGTCGTGACCATGGCCGAGGTCCAGGGCCCCCTCCCGCCAGAGATCCTCGGCGCCGCGCGCAACGACGTGGTGCGCATCAAGCTCGAGCCGCTGGCGCGCGACGCGGTCGGCAAGCTGGTGTGCTCGCTGCTCGGCGTCACCACCATCCCCGACGCGCTGCTCGAGTCGATGTTCGCCCACTCGCGCGGCAGCCCGCTCATGGTGGAGGAGCTGCTCGCGCTCATGATCGATCGCGGCGATCTGCAGCGCGGCGACACGGGCTGGAAGCTCGACGAGCTGGCCAAGCAGACGGTGGCGTCGGCGCCGCTGCTCGGGGTGCTGCAAGAGCGCTTGCAGCGTCTGTCGGACGCCGAGCGCAAGACCCTGTCGGCGCTGGCGGTGTTCAACCGCCCGAGCGGGCCGAAGTTGCTCGCCGCCGTCTCGGGTCTCGAGATCGAGAAGGTCCGGCAGGCGCTGTCGACCTGCGAGGGCCACGGCCTCATCCGCGTTGTCGATGAAGAGGACGGACGCCCGCGGGTGGTGTTTCGTCATCCCAACATCCGCGACGCGCTCTTGCAGCGGCTGCAGGAGAAGGGAGAGCTCGCCAAGGCCCACCGCACCTGTGGTGAGGTGCTCGAGGAGCGCTCGAAGAGCAACCTGCCGCCGGTAGCCGAGACCCTGGCCAACCACTACGAGGCCGCCGGCGATTTCGAGCGCGCGACGCGCATGTTCTGCACCGCGGCTGAACATGCCATCCACACCTTCGCGTTCGAGCACGCTGCCTCGCTCGCTCACCGCGCGGCGCGCATCATCGAGAAGAGCGGCGGCAACGAGCTGGTCGCGGCGCGCGCCAACGTGCTGGTGGGCAAGGCTCTGCTGCTCTCCGGCAAACCGGCCGACGCGCGCTCGGCCTTGGTTGCGGCGCTCGAGCGCACCAACCCCGACAAGGCCTCCGACGCGCTCGGCGAGATGCACCTGTGGCTGGCGCGCGCGTACCTGGCGCTGGGCCAGGCGGAGGCGGGCAAGAGCGCCGTCGACCAATCGCTCGCGCTGCTCAAGCCCGAGCGCCAGCCGGTGGCGGTGGCGCGGCTCTACCTGGCCCGCGGCGAGCTCTTGCAGGAGAGCGATCCGCGCGCCGCGCTCACCGACGCGGCGCGCGCGCGCGAGCTGTTCGGCGCCAAGCCCAGCGCCGACGACGTCTTGCGCGTCGACGAGCTGATCACGCTCGCGGCGCTGCACGCGGGCCGCCCGCAGCAGGCCCTCGAGGCTGCCACGCGGCGCGTCGCGCTCGCGGAGACGGAAGAGCGCGCCCTCGACGAGATCCCGGCGCGGCGCATGCTCGCAGAGGCGCACTCGGCCAACGGTGACCGCTTGACGGCGCGCCATTGCCTCAACCGCGCGCTCGAGCTCGCCAAGAAGCACGGCCACAGGGTGGAGGAGGCGCTGCTCACCAAGGCGCTCGGCGAGGAGCTGTACGTCTCGGGCGCCTACGGCGAGGCCATCGCGCGCTTTCAGCGCGCCACCACGTTGGCGGCACAGCTCTCGCAGATCGCTGACCGCGCCGAGAGCCTGCGCATGATCGGGCGCGCCTATTACGGCAAAGGTGAGTACGATCGCGCGCTCGATCACCAGCGCGCCGCGGCCGACGCCTTCGATCGGCTGGGCGCGCTCGGGGGCGTGATCATCGCGCGCACCGACGTGGCGCTGACGCTGCTCGCCAAGGGCAACGTCGCCGAGGCCGAGGAACAGTTGCGCGCCGCCGCCAAGCGCTTGAAGAGCGACGGGCTCGACGAGGCGCGCGCCCACGTGCTGCTGGCGCAAGGCATGTTGTTCACGCAGAACCGCGAGTGGAAGAAGGCGCGCAAAGCCTTCCTCTATGCGGCGGCGCTGCGCCGGCGCAACCACCGGGCCTTCGCGCTCGGCGAGGTGCTCGCGGGCTATGGTCAGCTCTTGTTGCGCGTGCGCGAGCACAAGCGCGCGCTGCGCATCACGCGACGGGCCGAGTGGATCTTCACCGACCTCGACGCGCGCGGCCAGCTCAAGCGCATCATGCCCTTGCTCAACGCGGCCGACGGGCTGTCGAAGTCGGGCTCGCGCGAGGACGGCGGCAAGATCCCGCTCAAGTAACGCCGGCGCGCCATGAGCCCGCCGACCCGCGCTGCGGTCCCTGCCGCACCGTACCATTGCCCTTCGCGCGCCCTTGCTGCGTCGCCGCGCGCCGATCTTCGCCCTGGACCGCCATGTCTGCTGATGGCGTCCTTCGCTCTTGACACGATAGTCGCGATTATGATAATGGTTATCACTGTTGTTTCCATCATCGATCTGCACCCTGACCCCGATGAGACGCCGAGGTTTCACCGCCCTGCCCTGCGCGCTCGCGCTGCTGCTCGCGCTGCCGTGGGCGCAACGGGCCGCGGCCGAGGACCCTCCCGAGCACGATAAGGCGGTCGCCACTGCGCCGATTGAAGTAGGGCCGACGCAGCGAGCCTCCACGGAGGCAACGCCGGCGAGCGAGGAGCTCGAGGCGCTGCGGCGCCGCGTCGAGCTCCTCGAGCGCCGGCTCGCGGACCAAGCGGCGGCCGCGGCGGCGCCCCCCGCGGCCCTGCCCCCCCCGCCGCCTGTTCCGCCCGCGCTCCCGACGCTCCGCTTTCAGGGCTACGGCGAGCTGCAGGGGGCGTTCTTCGCCTTCGCACCCGATCAGAACCGCCAGGGTGGCGCCCAGCGCGACCTGCGCCTCGAGCTCGACACCACGCGCTTCGTGCTCGAGCTCATCGCCGAGCTGCCCTTCGACGTCGAGGCGGAGGCCGAGATCGAGCTCGAGCACGGCGGCACCGGCGCCGCCATGGAGCTCGAGTACGAGGAGTTCGGCGAGTTCGAACTCGAGGGGGAGAAGGGCGGCGAGGTACTGCTCGAGGAGCTCTTCCTCACCAAGCGCTTGGGCGGCCACGTGGCCGTGAGCGCCGGGCGCTTCTACGTGGCCGTGGGCCAGCTCTCGCACCACTACCGCCCCGTCGACTACCTGGGCACCACGCGCTCCGAGGCCGAGAGCCTGCTTTTGCCCGCGGTGTGGGACGAGATGGGCGTGCAACTGCAGGCGTGGCTGCCGTGGCTGCGCGCCACGGCGCAGGTGGTGAACGGCCTCGACTCGACGGGGTTCTCGTCGCAGCGCTTCATCGCCCTGGGCCACCAACGGCGCTTCGAGCTGGTGCGCGCCACCGACCTCGCCGTGGTTGGGCGCCTCGACGCCTTTCCGATGCCCGACACCGAGCTTGGGCTTTCGGCCTACTACGGCGGCACCAGCAGGAACCGTCCCAAGCCCGACCTGGTGAAGGACTGCCCCGACGGTGCCGACGACGTAGTGGCGCCCTGCGGCTACGTGGACGCGCCGCTCACGCTCGTGGATGCGCACGGCAACGTGCGTTTCGGGCCGGTGCGGGGCAGCGCCATGGTGCTGTGGGGTTACCTGGCCAACGCCGCCGCCGTGTCGACGCGCAACGAGCGACTGTCGAACGCCCTGGCAGTGCCGCGCACGCCAGTGTCCGACCAGGCGTTGCTGGCGTGGGGCGAGCTTGGCCTCGACGTGGCGCCCTGGGTGGGGCTGCCGGGCGACCATGCGCTCGAGCCCTTCCTCCGCATCGACTGGGCCGACGCCATGTTCCTGCCGCGTGAGGGCCTGTTCGACAACCCGCGCTTCGAGCGCCTGGTGGTTGGCGTTGGCGCCTCGTGGAGCATCGGCAACGCGCTGGTGCTCAAGCTCGACGCGAGCCACCGCCGCTTCGGCTCGGCTGAGCTCAACAGCGAGGAGACCGTGCGCCTGGCGCTCGGCTTCGTTTATTGATGGAGGTCCGTATGCGTTCGTTGTCTGGTGCTGCTGCCGTCGCGCTCGCCACCTCGCTGGTCACGGCCTGCGTGCCAGAGGAGCACGTTCTCCCTGGGCTCGACGATCCGCAGATCGTCATCGACTTCACCGACCAGGTCGTAGTTCCTACCTACGCGCTGCTGGCCGAGCGCGTCGACGCCTTGCACACGAGCGCCGAGGCGCTGGCACAGGCGCCGAGCGACGCCACCCTTGCCGCGGCGCAGCGGGCCTGGATCGCCGCGCGCGTGCCCTGGGAGCAGAGCGAGGGGTTCCTCTTTGGGCCCGTGAACAGCTTCGGCTACGACCCTGCGCTCGATAGCTGGCCGGTCAATCACACCGATCTCGACGCCGTGCTGGCCTCCGACGCCGCGCTCACCCCGGAGCTCATCGCCAACTTGCAGGAGAACCAAAAGGGCTTCCACACCGCCGAGTACCTGATCTTCGGCATCGCGCGCAGCAAGACCGCGGCGGCGCTGACGGCGCGCGAGCTCGAGTACCTCACCGCCATCACCGCCGAGCTCGCCGCCGTGGCCAACGCGCTCGCCAACAGCTGGACCACCAGCGTCGACGGCAACCCGCCCTACCGCGATCTGCTGGCGGGCGCGGGTGAGGACGGCAACACCGCCTACCCCTCGCTCAGCGCCGCGGTGCAGGAGCTCCTCGACGGCATGGTGGGCATCTGCGACGAGGTGGCGAACGGCAAGATCGCGGATCCCTGGGACGAGCACGATCCGGACCTGGTGGAGAGCCAGTTTGCGCTCAACTCCATCGCCGACTTCCAAGACAACCTGCGCAGCGTCGAGAACGTCTACACCGGCGCGGTGCCGAGCGCGGGCACCGCGGGGCGCGGCCTCGGCAGCTGGGTGGCCGAGCGAGACGCAGCGCTCGACGCGCGCGTCCGGTCCGGCCTCACCGCGGCCATCACCGCCATCGGGGCCATCCCGCCCCCCTTCTCCATCGCCATCACCGACGACGCTGCCGACGACGAGCTCGAGGCCGCGCAGCTCGCCGTGCGCGCGCTGCAGGCCACCCTCGAGGGCGAGCTGCAACCGCTCGTGCTGCGCTGACCGGCGTCGCCTGGGACTGCCATGCGTGCGTCGTCGTTGCTCCTCGTGCTCGGCTGCACCGCGTGCCTCGACGGCATCGGTGAACCCGGCGTGCTGCCGCTCGCCGGTGGCGCCACCACGGTGATCGATCGCAGCTCGAACGCCTATTCCTTTCCGGCGCCGAACCTGAGCGACGAAGAGCTGGACCTGCACCTCGAGGGCGACGTGGCGTTCGAGGCGGTCTTCGTGTCGCCGCCCGCCACCATCAACCCTGGCCTCGGCCCCGTCTTCAACAACAGTGCGTGCAATCGCTGCCACGTGCGTGACGGGCGCGGACTGCCCGTGGCGGGGCAAGGACCCCTTGGCAGCCCGCTCCTGGTACGTGTCAGCGCCTCCGACGGAAAGGCCGTGGTCCCCGGCGGCCCCGTGCCCGTCCCTGGCCTTGGCCTGCAGGTCCAGGATCACGCCATCTTCGGTGCGACCCCAGAGGCTCAGGTCGAGCTTGCGTACGACGAGGTGAGCGGCCGGTACGGCGACGGCGAGCCCTACACGCTGCGCCGCCCGCGCATCAGCATCACGCTGGCAAACGGCGAGCCCTTGTCGGCCGCGGTGCTGAGCTCGGCACGCATACCTCCTCCCGTATTCGGCCTCGGGCTCCTCGAGGTGGTGCCCGACGACGCGCTGCGCGAGCTCGCCGATCCCCAAGACGGCGACGGCGACGGCATCTCCGGCCGCGTCAACGAGGTGTGGCACCGCGCAGAGAGCACGACGCGCGTAGGCCGCTTCGGGTGGAAGGCCAGCGAGCCCACGCTCTTGCAGCAGGCGGCCGCGGCCTACGCCAACGACATGGGCGTCACCTCGTCGCTCTTCCCCGAGGAGGACGGCAGCTACGAGCTCGCGCTCGAGACCCTGACCAGCGCCGCGTTCTATACGCAGACCCTCGCGGTACCCGCGCGTACCGCCCTCGAGGATCCAGATGTGCAGCAGGGCGAAGCGCTGTTCGTCGATGTGGGCTGCGTCGCCTGCCACGTCGAGACCCTCGAGACCGGCGAGCACGAGATCGACGCGCTCGCGCAGCAGCGCATCCACGCCTACTCGGACCTGCTGCTGCACGACGTGGGCTTTGACCTCGCCGACGGCCGCACCGACTACTTCGCCTCGGCGATGGAGTGGCGCACGGCACCGCTGTGGGGCCTTGGCTTGGCGCAGACCGTGCTCCCCTACGCTGGCCTGCTGCACGACGGCCGCGCGCGCGACCTCGCCGAGGCCATCTTGTGGCACGGCGGCGAGGCGGAGCGCGCCAAAGAGGCCTTCCGCACCTTGCCGGCCAGCGAGCGCGCCGCGCTGCTCGCCTTCCTGCGCTCACTGTGAACCCGAGCGCCGGCCCCCCGAGCGGTCCACGGGCGCCGGCGAGCGCGCCGCTCGCCGGCGCGCTGCTGGCCGCGCTCTCGCTTGGCTGCTCGGCCCAGCCCACGGGCCGGCTGCTCTTCGAGCGCGCGGTGGTGCCCATCCTCGAGCGCAGCTGCGCCGCCGCCTCCTGTCACGGCGTTGCGCCGGGCGCCGAGGCCGCGGGTGACGTCGTCGATTGGGACCAGCTGCTGTTCCGGCTCGACGAGCGCGGGCGCCTCGTCGAGCTCGATCAGGCCTACGACGCCACCAAGCGCACCATCAACACCGTCGAGGACCCGGAGCTGTCGTCGCTGTTGCGCAAGCCGCTCTCGGTGCACCAGGGCGGCGTGGGCCACTATGGCGGCACCACCTTCGCGAGCCCGAACGACCCGAGCTTCCAGGCGCTGCGCGCGTGGATCGAGCGCGAGGACGGCGGCGGCGAAGATCCCAAGCCGCTCGGCGAGCTCGAGCAGCAGTTCGCCGACACGGTGCAGCCGGTGCTCGCGCGCGCCTCGTGCATGAATGCGCGCTGCCACGGGCCCGAGGCCGGCGCCATCCCCTTCCAACTCGACATCGGCTACCGCGGCGTATTCTCGGCGGCGGCCACGCGCCACAACTACCAAGAGGCGCTCAGCGCCCTCGCGCTCGACGGTGACCCGCGGCAGTCGCGCGTGCTGCGCAAGTCGCTGCCGCTGGGCGCGGGCATCGTGCACAAGGGCGGCAACTTCGACTTCTATCGCGGCGCTCCGGGCGAGGGCGCCGGCGCCATCGTGCGCTGGGCCTGCGCCGAGCGCCGCGTGCGCACCGGGCTCGACTGCGCGGCGGAGGACGCGCCGCTCGTGAGCGGCTTCGTGTTCGTGCGCGGCCCCATCGCGCCGCAGCACCCGTTCGACCTCGCGACCTTCACGCCGGGCAGCGACCTGTGGCTCGCTTCCGTTGGCGACGCATCGCTTCAACCGAGCGCGCTCGAGAACCTGACGGCGCCGCTGCACCCCGAGGGGCCCGCCGACCTGCGCGATCCCGCCGTGTCACGCGACGGCACGCAGCTGCTCTTCTCCATGCGCCGCTCGGCCGACGAAGGACACCACCTGTGGCTGCTCGCGCTCGACACGCGCGAGGCCCGCCAGCTCACCTTCGACAACGGCGCCCTGCCCGGCGGCGGCATCGCCACCGACCGCGATCCCACCTTCGGCCCCGACGGCAGCGCGTGGTTCGTGTCGACGCGCGCGGGCGTGGTGGCAGACCAGGGCGGCCTGCTCGACGCGGATCTCTACTCCATCGACCTCGCCACCAGCGTGTTGCGGCGCTGGACACACACGCCGCACCTCGAGCGCAAGCCCGTGTTCTTCGACGTGGGCGGCGAGGCCGGCGGCGAAGTCGCGTTCAGCGCACTGCGTGACGCCCTCCCGGGCCAGGCGCGCGCGCACATCTTCCGCTTCCCGCCGAGCCTGGGCACCGAGTACCACCAGCACTTCGGCGTCACGCCGGTGGCCACCTTGCTCTACGACATGCGCGAGCTGCCCGACGGGCGCTACCTGGCCATTCAGGGAGCGCTGAGCTCGCGCTTCGAGGCTGGCGCCCTGGTGGTGGTGGATCGCAACTTCGGCCCCGAGATCAACGAGCGCTCGGCATCGAGCACGCCGGCGTTGGAGCGCTATGACCGCCCCCTGGTCGTGGTCGACGAGGAGGGCGCCTTCCGCGACCCGGCGCCGCTCGCGGACGGCCGGGCGCTGGTGGCCCACGTGCCGGCGCCCATCGACGTCAACGACGACACCGCGCCCTTCGTTTCGCGCATCGAGCTGGTCACGCTCGACGAGGCCCGCGACGGCTCGGGACCCTTCGTCGCCGAGCGCGTGGTGCTGCTCGACGAGCCGGGTGTGGCGCTCAGCGATCCCGAGCCCCTCTGGGTGCGCGCCCCGGTGCGCGCTGAGCCCGCGCTGGCGCCGATCGACGACGACACTGCGGTCTTTCGCCACCAAGGCATGCCGATGATCGACGCGCTCTTGTCGAACCTCGCACCCTCGGGCAGCAAGGAGCCGCTCACGGGGATCGCGCGCGTGCGCCTGATCGAGCACCTGCCGATGACGCCGAGCGCGCGCCAGGCAACGGCGCTCGGGGTCCACGGTCCGGCGCGCATCCTCGGCGAGCTCCCAGTGGAGGCCGACGGCAGCTTCCAGGCCCGCGTGCCCGCCGGCGTGGCCTTCCGCCTGCAGGCGCTCGACGACGGGGGCATGGCCATCGGCACCATGCACAACCGCTGGTACTCGGCGCAGCCGGGGCAGGTGATCACGCAGGGCATCTCGGCCGCCGCGGGCACCGCGCGCTACGGCGCGAGCTGCGCGGCGTGCCACGGGGAACCATCGGGGGCCTCGGTAGCCCCCGAGCACGAGGTCCCCGACGCGATCACGGGCGCCTCCTTGTCGCTCGCGCGCTTCGAGCGGCAGAACCCGCGGCGTCCCATCGAGCCGCCCCTCGTCGGCGACGCCACGCGCATGGAGGTTGACTTCAGTCGCGACGTCGCGCCCCTCCTCGAGGCGCGCTGCGCCGCCTGTCACGACAGCAGCGGACCGCTCGATTTCTCGAGCGCGAAGACCGCGCATTTCACACGCGCGTACCAGAGCTTGCTGACGCCAGGAACGCGTTCCGGCGGCGGACGCGACTTCGTCGACGACGCCGAGGGGCGGGCGCGCACCAGCTACCTCGTGGAGCTCTTGCTCGGGCGCGAGCTCGACGCGCCGGGAACGCTGGCACGCCCCGGCCAAGCGCACCCCAGCGAGCACGGTGGCACCGCGCCCCTTGGGCCCGACGAGCTCGTGCTGCTCGTGCGCTGGATCGAGCTCGGCGCCACCTTCGTCGGCACGAGCGCTGCGGCGGGGGCCCCGTGAGACTGGTGGTGCTCGCGTTGGCTTTTTGCTCCGCCTGCGTCGACCTGAGCGCCACGCAGGCGATGCCCGAGACAGAGCTCGAGCCCTTCGTCGATCTCGCACAACCTGTGCTCGGCGCGCGCTGCGCCAACGCGAGCTGCCATGGCAACGGCGAACGCCCGCTCGCGGTCTTCGAGGTGCACCGCTATCGCTTGAGCGACGACGACACCTTCGTCGACACGCCCCTGACGGACGAGGAGCTCCGCCTCAACCTGCTGCGCGCCGCGCTGTTCACCGCCGACATCGAACATGCGGCCGAGTCGCTGCTCGTTGTCAAGCCGCGGTCGCGGCATGCCGACGTCGAGGTGTTCGTCGACGACGCGGACTTCGACTATCGACGCCTGGTCGCGTGGGTGGACGGGGTGGTGCAGGCGAGCCCATAGCGCCTCGACGCAGGCGAGCCACGAGCGGTGCAGCCTCACGGCATCAGCGTGTCGAGCGCACCGGTGATCGCCGCGGGATCTACACCGACCCGCTCGCCGAGCCAGCGCGCGGCAGACGCCTGGTCGGTGAACATGCGCATGCCCGAGCTGCCGAGCATGAGCACGCGGACCACGGCGCGCATGGCGACGGCCTGGACGCCGTCGCCAACGATGCAGAAGGCGAACCACACGTGCGGCGCCGCGCGCAGCTCCCGCAAGAACACGCGTTGGCGCTCGAGGAGGCTGTTCTCCGAGAGACCCGCGGCGCCGACGACGAGCGCCAGCGCACCCAAGGGGCGCTCCGCGCTGGCCAGTGGCCGGTGCGTCGCGGCGAGCGCCTCGATCGCGTCCAACGCCGCCGGGGCCAGCCGCGCGCTGCGCGCGAACAGCAGGACCCGATCGTCGAGGAGCCCCACGGCGTTTCGCTCCGCTTGGTACGTCACCGTCAGTGCCACGCGCCCTGCTAGCGCCGATTCCGAGGTGCGCGAAGGGGCCTCCGGTTGCGACGAGCGCTCGGAGCCCTCGAGACCATCGGGAGAAGGTGCTATGCGGCGCCGTCCACCGCGTGCGTGCGCGCGGCCCCGAGGAAGGACCCCATGGCTCGCTCGCTCCCGCTCGTCGCCGCTTTGCTCGTTGCCTTCTGCGCTAGCACCGCCAGCGCCGATGACGCCAAGCATGGCAAGGACACCAAGGGCACCACAAGCAGCAAGGACGCCCCCCACGGAGCTGCCGATGTTCCCGTGCCGATGAACCAGTGCGTCGCCGCCGGCCCGCAAGCGCCGCGAGACATCTCGAAGCACGAGGGCAACAACAAGGTGCTGTTCAGCCAGACGCCCGAGCTCGCCAAGATGCACCTGTGTAACGTGCACTTCCATCGCTTCGCCGAGCACCGCGCGTCGGCCTACTCCATCTTCGTCGAGGACGGCGAGCACTCCGGCTGGGCCTGCCAACAACCGCCGCCACGCCACGCGCCGCGCGACGATCACGAGGTATACGAGGGCTGCGCGGGCGTCGCGCCCGGCGACACCATCGAGGCGCACTGGGTGTACACGACCTGCGATCTGACGGCGAAGGGCGTCAAGCCGCTCGGCGGCGGACTGCAGGGCTGCATGACCGAGTCGTGCGCGAACCCGCAGCTGCGTGTGGAGGCGCAGGTGTTCCTGTTGGCCGAGAACGGCACCGTCCGTTTCAACGGCAGCGCGCCCGTGACCAGCGACGAGGGCGCCGTGCGCTACACGGGCTCCACCACAGGACCGAAGTTCTCCAACAAGCACTGCTCGCCGCTGCAGGTGAGCTGGAGCGTGCGCCCCACGTGCACGCCGCTCAACATCCACGACTTCGCCAAGTGGTGCGCCACCAACAAGTACCAAGAGAAGCACGGGCACGGCGTGCGCGAGCTGGTGACCAAGCCCGAGCTCTTGAGCCCCATCAAGTGAGCGTGGCTACATGCGCCCCGCGGCGACCTCAGCCTTGAGCCACGCGAGGATGCGCCGCATGCCCTCGGCGTCGTCGACGATAGGCTCGTAGCCAAGATCGGCGCGCGCGGCCTTGAGCGTGTAGGTGCGCGAGGTGGCGAGCTGCAGCGCCGCGAAGCGCGTCATCAAGGGCTCGCCCTTGAGCCTGAAGACGCGCCACACGAGCTCGGCGACGGAACCTACGGCCACCGCCAGGCCCAGGGGCACACGCCGCGTGATCTCGGGGACGCCAATCTCGCGCAAGAGCGCGTTGACCCATTGCCAGGGGTTGATCGGCGAGCCGTTGGCGATGAAGTAGGCCTTGCCCGCGGGCTTGGGGTTCGGCTGCGCCAGGGCGTCGGCCGCAAGCAGGTGCGCGTGTGCGGCGTTCTCCACGTAGGTGATGTCGACGACGTTATCGCCCCGGCCGAGCACGGCGATGCGCCCGGCGCGCGCGCGCTTCACCATCATCGGCACCAGGTGGGGGTCGCCCGCGCCCACGATCAGTGGCGTGCGCAGCGCGCAGGTAAGCAGCACGCTGGGCAACTTGTTGCCCTTCGCGTCTTTGTGCGGCGTGCCGTTGGCGGCGAGCACGCGGCGCTCGGCCTCGGCCTTGGTGCGCCCGTAGTCGTAGTAGTGCTTGCTCGGGTAGGGCATCGACTCATCGGCGTCCACGGCGTCCGTGCCGGCGAAGGTCACCGACGACGACGAGGTGTACACCAGCCGTTCGACGGCCCCCTCGATGCAGGCGTCGATGATGTTCTGTGTGCCGCTGACGTTGCTCTGCTCGAACTCGTCAGGGTCGCCCCAGATGCCGGCCTTGGCGGCGACGTGAAAGACCACGTCCATGCCGGCGACCGCCTTGCCCACCGCCGCCTTGTCGGCGAGGTCGCCCCGCACCGTCTCCACACCGAGCTCGCGCAGCTCGGGGTAGTCGCCGCGCGCGAGCACGCGCACGGTGTCGCCGCGGGCGCGCAGCATGCGCACCAACTCCTTGCCGACGAACCCGCCACCACCGGTGACCAGCGCCTTCATGCCCCCACCCTCATCACCCACGCGTTGCGGCCCAGCGCGCGAGCTGCTCGCGCTCGATCTTGACGTTGTGCCGGCGGTCCACCGGAAACGCGCCTACGTGCAACAGGACGTCGTCGACGGTGCCGCAGCCGGGTAGCGCGCGCACCGCCTCACGCATGCGCGCGCGATCGAAGCGCGGCGTTCCCCGGGTAGCCTCCAGCACCACGACGGCGCGTTGGCTGCCGCGCTCACCCAGGCCCACCAGGGCGGCGCGCTCGGGCCAGAGCGCCTCCACCTGGGCCTCCACGGGGATCGAGTGCAGCGTGCCCTGCGCGGTCTCTACCCGTTGCCCCTTGCGCCCGCAGAACCACAGCCGGCCCTGCTCGTCGAGCTTGCCCGCGTCGCCCATGCGGTGCCAGAAGCCCTCGGGCACGGAGGGATCCGCGATGTGCGCCTGCGCGTTCGCGCGCGCGCCACGCGGGTCGGTCCCGGTGTCGTAGCTCTTCGCGACGCAAGCGCCGCGCACCACGATCTCGCCGATCTCGCCCGGGGGCAGCTCGCGCGCCCCACGCATGGTGGCGATGGGCTCGTCGGTTATCGCGATGATCTTCACGTGCGCGTCGGGCACGAGCTGACCGACGCAGTTCCCCTGCCCCGCGCGGGCGGCGGCGCCGGTCTCGGCCAGGGCGCTGCGGCCATCCGCGAGCGCCACCGGCAGCGCCTCGGTGGCGCCATAGGGCGTGAACACGTTGCCGTCGGGAAGGGCTTGCAGGAAGCGCTCGGCGAGCTGGGACCGCACCGGGCCGGTGGTGGTGATGATGCGCTTGATCCCCGGCAGCTTCGTGCCGCTATCGACGAGAAAACGCGACAGCGGCTCGAACAGCGCGGGCGAGGCGGTGACGTTGGTAGCGCCTTGCATCGCGGCGAGGATCTTTCGCGGATCGGCCTTGGCCGGGAAACGAAAGTCCATGTCGGGGAAGACCGCGCACATGCCCATCGCCACCGAGAACAGGCCGAAGGGCGGAAAGCCCACTACGTCGATATCGCCGGGCTCGATGCCGCACATCGCGCGGATTGCCTCGACGCGCCCGGCGATCACGCCGTGCGTGTTCTGCACGCCCTTGGGGGCGCCCGTGCTGCCCGAGGTGTACACGATGAGCGCGAGCGCGTCGGCGCCGCCGGGGTGCACGACGCAGGTGGCGCCCGGCGTCCGCAGCTTGTCGAGGGCCTTGGCGCCGGGGAAGAAGGAGCCACCGACGAGCACACGCACCTTGACCGAGGCGAAGGCGCCGCGAAACACCGCGGCGATGGCATGCGCCTTGGCGATACCCACGAGGCCCTTGGGCGCCTGTTCCTTGACGCACGCGAGCACGTTGTCGGCGCCCATGCCTGGATCGATGAGCACGGGCACCAAACCTGCGTGCAGGCACGCGTTCACCACCGTGACGAACTCGGGCCCGGCGGCGACGAAGAGCGCCACCCGGTCGCCAGGCACGAGCGCCGCAGCGCGCAGCGCGGCAGCGGTCTCCTCGATGTCTCGGCACAGCTCGCCGAAGCTGCGCACCACGCCGGTCTTCTTGTCGTCGATGGCGCGCAGGCCCGGCCGCGCCGCGCCGTGGGCGCGCACCAGCTCCACCACGTTGGTGAGCGGCGCCGGCGCGTGCTGCCGCTGCTCAACGGCCACCATGATCAGCCCCGCCCGTCGAGAAACGTGCGCATGAGCGGCAGCGCGCGCTCGGGCGCGTCCTCCATCACGTAGTGACCCACCTCGGGCCACGCGTGCACGGCGGCGCGTGGGAACAGCTCCATCCAGCGCTTGCGGAACTTGGGCGTGAAGCAGAAGTCGGCATCGCCCCACAAGAGCTGCATGGGCTTGTCCTTCAGGAGCGGCAGCTTTTGCTCGATATCGCCCAAGGTCTCCCACGACGGGTGCGCGTCCTTCATGGGGATGTCCTCGACGAAGCGCAAGGTGGCGATGCGATCGTGCGCGTTGCCGTAGGGCGCCAGTAGCCCCCGCTTGGCCGCGGGAGCGAGCGGCTTCTCGACGGCGCGGATGGTGGCCGCCCATGCAAAGGCGTTGCAGCCGAGCACCGCGAGCTTGCCGAACACGGGGATGCGCACCGAGGCGATGGAGAGCGGGATGTCTTTGCTGCGAAACGCGGCGGTGTTGGTGACGATGAGCTTGTCGACGTCGTTGGGGCGGGCCACCGCCACGCCCATGCCGATGGCGCCGCCCCAGTCGTGCACGGCGAGCGAGAAGCGGGAGACACCGAGCGCGTCGAGCAGCGCCTGCACGTTGCCCACGTGCCCGGTGAGCCGGTAGGGCCACGCCTGCGGCCGGTCCGAGAGCCCCATGCCGACGTGGTCGGGCACGATGACCCGGTAGCGATCACGCAGCGCCAGCACTAGCGTGCGCCAGTAGAAGCTCCAGGTGGGGTTACCGTGTAGCGCCACCACCACGGGGGCGTCGCGCGGGCCCTCGTCGAGGTAGTGCATCCACAGGTGCTGCCCCGACCGTGTGCCCACGCCGAGCCAGCGCGAGCGGAACGGGTACTCGCCGGCCCACGAGGTCTGCGCGGGGACCACGCGGGCCTTGGGCGCGAAGGGGCGATCGGTCGGCGCCTCGTCGGCGAGGATGGTGTCGTGTCCGCCCCGCGGCGCCGAGGCGTCCACGTCGAGCTTCGCTGCAGCTACCACAGGACCTCCATCATCATGCACGAGAGCCCCGAGCCGATGCCCATGAGCGCCACCCGATCACCGGCGCGCACGCGGCCGGCTTCGACGGCGAGGCCGAGCGTGAGCGGCACGGCGGCGGGCCCGATGTTGCCGAGCTCGGGATAGGTGAGGAAGGCGCGCTCGAGGTCGAGCTCCATCTTCTGAAAGAGCGTAGCCATGTGGGTCGCGCCCACCTGGTGGCAGATGAACTGCGCCAGGTTGTCGCGTGACCAACCAAGCGTGTCCTCGGCGCGCTTCCAGGTCCGCTGCGCCAGCGCCACGCCGTTGTGCAAGAGCTTGTGCGCGTCGGTGCGCATCCAGTCGGGCGTGCCGAGGCAAATCGTCGACGAGGCGCCATCGCCCAGGCTGACCGCGCCGGTGAGCTGGTGCGCGGTGCTGGCGAGCGACTCGTGCACCAGCAGCATGGCGACGGCGCCCGAGCCCAAGGTCAGCGTGGGCAGCGCCTCCTTGAAGTCCTGCATGGTCGACGTGGGCAGCAAGAGACGCTCGACGGTTCGCCTGGTCACGTGGCGGCTCGACTCGGCGGCCACCACCAGCGCCACGTCGACGCGGCGCTGCTCGATCCACATGGCCGCGAGGTCCATGCCGTTCATGAAGCCCAAACACGCGTTGCCGATGTCGAAGGCCTCGCAGTCGGCGGGCAGCGAGAGCTGCCCCCGCACCAGCGCCGCCACCGAGGGCTCGATGTAGTCCTTGCAGACCGAGGTAGAGATGACGACGCCCGCGCGCGCCATCAGCTCCGACGCGCGCCCGGTCTGCTCGAAGGCCGCGCGCGCCACGCGCGCCGCGCACGAGCCGATACGACCCGGCGGGCCGCTGTTTGTCTTGTCGTCATCCCAGAAGCGCCGCGCTTGAATGCCGACGAGGGTCTCGATGCACCCGGCCGGAATACCGAGGCGCCGGTAGGTGGGCTGCAGCTCGTCCTCGATAGCCTTGGAGCTCACCCGGTGGGGTGGCAGCTCGAAGGCGAGGCTCTCGATTCGGACGCTCCGGTAGGCCACGGCGCGAGGACACAGGCCGGGGGGGACGACGTCAACCGGGGCCTTCGCACCCTGCGGAAAGCCTGCTAATCCGCGCGGGTGCTCCTCGCCATCGACGTCGGCAACACCAACACCGTCATCGGCCTGTATCGGGGCGACACGCTGGCGCACCACTTCCGCATCGTCACCAAGCGCCAGACCACGGCCGACGAGGTGGGCGAGCTGATCCTGTCGCTCATCGAGCGACGCGGCATCGACCCGAGCGAGATCGCGGGGGCCGTGCTGGCGTCGGTGGTGCCGCCGCTCAATCGGCTGTTCACCGAGGCGTTCACGACGCTGCTCGGCAAGGCGCCCATCGTCGTGGGGCCCGGCATCAAGACCGGCATGCCGCTCGTCGTCGACAACCCCGCCGAGCTCGGCGCCGACCGCATCGCCAACGCCGTGGCCGGCTGGCAGCGCTTTCGTCAGGCGGTCGTCATCGTGGACTTCGGCACCGGCACCAACATCGACGTCGTCAACGGCAAAGGCGAGTACCAGGGCGGCGCCATCGCCCCCGGCCTCGAGCTCTCGATGGACGCCCTGTTCGCGCGCGCCGCCAAGCTCGCGCGCGTGGAGCTCAAGCGCCCCGAACGCGCCATCGGCAAGAACACCCATCAGGCGCTGCAGTCGGGCCTGCTCTTCGGCTACGCGGGCTTGGTCGACTCCCTGGTGGAGCGCATGAAGGACGAGCTGGGGACACCCACGCGGGTGCTGGCCACGGGGGGCCTGGCCTTCCTCTTCGACGGCGTGTCACGCACCATCGAGAGCTATGACGAGTTCTTGACGCTTGACGGCCTGCGCATCCTCTATAACCTCAACCAGGGCGCGCCCAACCTGGCCGCCGACAAGCGCGCCGCCGCCAAACGCGCGGCGCCCACTACCAGAAACTGAGCAGACATGTCCGTTCCCACCAATGACGACCGCGGCCCGCGCCGCGACCACACCACCACCGACGACGAGGCCCACGAGCACGAGGCCGCCGGTGCCGACCTCGGCGACGAGGGCGAAGCGCACGACAGCGACGATGACGACGACGAGGGCGCCGCCCCCGACGACGAGGGCGAAGAGCCCACGCTGGTCGACGAGAGCCAGTTCGACGACGCCAGCGACGACGATGACGACGACGACGTGCCCATGCACTTCTCCGCCGTCGCCCACCCAGAGCCGGATGAGGCGCTGCCGCCCCCTCCCGAGTCGAGCGAGCCCCCCGAGATCCCCCTCGACCTCATCGACGCCGACGCCCTGTGGGTGGTGCGCCGCCTGCAAGCCAAGGGCTTCGAGGCCTACTTGACCGGCGGCTGCGTGCGCGACCTGCTACTCGGGCGCACGCCGAAAGACTTCGACGTCGCCACCGCGGCCCATCCGAACCAGGTCAAGTCGGTGTTCCGCAACTGCCGCCTGGTGGGTCGGCGCTTCCGCCTGGCGCACGTGTTCTTCCCCTCGGGCAAGGTCATCGAGACCGCCACCTTCCGCGCCAACCCCATCGACGAGCTCGACGATCTGCCCTCCGACCTCCTGGTAGAGCGCGACAACGTCTTCGGCACCGTCGAGCAGGACGCGCGCCGTCGCGACCTGACCATCAACGGCCTGTTCTACGACCCGCTCAAGGGCAAGGTGCTCGACTTCGTCGCGGGGCGCGCCGATCTCGAGGCGCGCCTGATCCGCACCATCGGCACACCCGAGGTGCGCTTCCAGGAAGACCCGGTGCGCATCATCCGCGCCATCAAGTTCGCCACGCGGCTCGGCTTCGCCATCGAGGAGCAGACCCTGTCCGGCATGCGCGCCGCCGTGGGCGGCCTGGTGCGCTGCGCGCCCGCGCGTCTGCAAGAGGAGCTCTTGCGCTTGCTCACCTCGGGGCACGCGGCCGCGTCCATGGAGCTGTGCGCCGACGTCGGCGTGCACGCCGCCATCCTGCCCGAGCTCGAGAGCGCGCTCGAGCTCGCGCTCGAGCCGCGTCCGGTGGTGGTTGCGCTGCCCGCTGCCATCGAGGCCACGGAGCCGCTTGCGCTGCCGGAGCCGCCCAACGAGCCCTCGGCAGAGGCCGCGCGCGAGCCCCCGGCGCCCGTAGCGGTCGTCGAGACGCGCACGGTGAGCTTGCCGACCCCCACGGAGCGCCGCGCGCGCGCCAAGAAGCTGCTCGAGGCCCTCGACGCCGCTCGTGGCCGGGATCTCGACGTCACCAGCGCCATCGCGTTCGCCGTGCTGCTGGCGCCGGCGTGGGAGGCGATGAAGCCCTCCACCACGTCGTTCGACACCTGGCTCAACGACACGCTGCAGGCGTGGAGCGAGCGCCTGCGGCTCACGCGCCACGACAAGGAGCGGGTGCCCCAGATCCTCGACGGACAGGATGAGCTTGTGCCCTCGCGGCGGCGCGGCCAAAGCGGCCGGTCGGTCACGCACCGACCCTCGTTCCGCGAGTCGCTGTTGCTGTACACCCTGCGCCTGTGGGCAGCCGGCGAGCCGCTCGACGAGGTGGGGCTGTGGAAGGTGATGGCCGCGCATGCGAACGCCGGCTACAAGCAGCCGCGCCTGAGCGAGCGCGCCCCGCGCCAGCGGGCGGCCACCCATGTCGGCGGCGATCGTGGAGGCGGCCGGCGGCGCGAGCGAGGCGGGCGGCGCCGGCGGCGCTAGCTCGTGTCCCTGAGCTCGGAAGTGCCCCCTCCGGGTCGGTCATGACGTCGTCAGTTGCGCTCCCCCCAGACCGGGGAGCCCCAAGGCTCGTCGTGGCCTCCCCCGATTTCTGGGGGCCGCGATCCCCTGCGGCCCTCAAGCTTGGGCGGCTTTTGGCGTCAGAAGCACAAGGGCGGTTTTGGAGCTGTGCCCCCGACCATGGAAGCAACCCCGGCGCCCCTCCGGAATCCAAGCCTTGCAGGCATGGGTCGCATGCTCGCCGTTCGGATGGCCGCAGACCGGAGGCCGCATGGTCGGCATGGCAGCCTGGTACGAGCGCATCTTCCAGCACTCGGTCGATGGGATCCTGATCCTCCGTACCGACGGCACGATCCTGGCCGCGAACCCCGCGGCGTGCCGCTTGTTCGGTCGCAGCGAGGGCCAGCTTCGGGAGCTCGGGCGCGATGGGCTCGTGAACGACCACGAGTACGAGCGCGCCGTGTTTGCGCGCTGGCTGGCGGACGGCCTGGTCCACGGTGAGCGCGAGGTCGCGCGGCCCGACGGCAGCAAGATCACCATCGAGTTCAGCGCGGGCAAGCTGCCCTCTGACGGCGACGAGGATCAGATCGGCTATGTCATCGTTCGCGATCTCACCTCGGCGCGACGCGCGGCCGCCGCGACCGCCGCGCTCGCCGAACGGCAGACCTTGCTCGCCGCCGCGTCGCGCGCCTTCGCCGAGGCGGGCGCCGACGAACGATCGGTGCTCGACGAGCTGGCGCGCCGCGCCACCGACGCCCTCGCCGACAGCTGCCAGGTTCGCCTGGTCGACGACGACGGCGCGCTGCTGCGGCTCACCAGCGTTCACGCGCGCGACGCCGAGCTCGTCGACGCGCTGCGAGCGGCCGACGAGGCGTTTCCCCTCCGGGTAGACGGCGACTCCTTCAGCGCGCGCGCGGTCTCGCAGGGAGCGCCCGTGCTCCTCACCTACATCGACCAGCCGAGCTTCCACACCGTGATCCCGGCGCCGTACCACGCGGTGTTGCGCCGCTACCCGCAGCGATCGTTGATGGCCGTGCCGTTACGCGCCGCCGGGCGCTGCATCGGCAGCCTCGCTCTCACCCGCTACCGCGCAGGCTCCGCCCCGTTTGTCGAGGACGACGTCGCTTTCGTCCAGGACCTGGCCGATCGCGCCGCGCTCACGGTCCACAACGCACGCCTGCACCAGCGAGCGGCGCAAGAGCTCGACGAGCGCCGCCGCGTCGAGGGTGAGCGCGAGCGCCTGGCCGCGGTCATCGAGCAAGCCACCGAGATGGTGATGGTCACCGATCGCTTCGGCGCCATTCAGTACGTCAACCCCGCCTTCGAGTCGGTCACCGGCTACGCACGCGGTGAGGTGCAGGGCAAGAACCCACGCATCCTGCGCAGCGGCGCCCAGAGCCCCGAGCAATACCGCTCCCTGTGGGCCGCTATCAGCTCGGGCAAGACCTGGCGCGGGCGCCTGGTCAACCGCAAAAAGGACGGCTCCTACTACACCGAGGACGCCATCATCGCGCCCGTGCGCGACGGCGCCGGCTTGGTCACGGGCTACTTCGCCCTCAAGCGCGACATCACCCGCGACCTCTCGCTCGAAGCGCAGCTGCAACAAGCGCAGAAGATGGAGGGCATCGGACGCCTGGCGGGCGGCGTGGCGCACGACTTCAACAACCTCCTGTCGGTCATCCTCGGCAGCGCGCGCTTCGCGCTCGACGCGCTCCACGAGGCTGATCCCGTGCGTGGCGACCTCCTCGAGATCGAGCGCGCCGGTGAGCGCGCCGCCGTCCTTACGCGCCAGCTCCTTGCGTTCAGCCGGCGCCAGGCGCTCAAGGCCGAGCCGCTCGACGTCAACCGCGTCATCGGCGAGATGCGCAAGATGCTTGACCGTATCCTCGGCGAGGACGTGGCGTTGCATGAGGAGCTCGCGCACACCCTCGGCGCGGTCAAGGCGGACCCGGGACAGATCGAGCAGGTGATCATGAACCTGGTGGTCAACGCGCGCGACGCCATGCCGCACGGCGGGTCGCTGACCATCCGCACCGACGACGTCGAGGTCGACGCAGGCTTCGCCGCCGCGCATGGCGGGCTCGACGCGGGCCCCCAGGTGCGCATCAGCGTCACCGACACCGGCATCGGCATGGACGAGATCACGCAATCGCGCATCTTCGAGCCCTTCTTCACCACCAAGGAGGCCGGCAAGGGAACGGGGCTTGGCCTGTCGACGGTGTACGGCATCGTCGCGCAGAGCGGCGGACGCATACATGTGGCGAGCGAGGTCGCACGTGGCACGACCTTCAACATCTACCTCCCGCGCATCGACGCCACGCCCGTCGCGCCTCGATCGGCCCAGCCGCCTCCCAAGGATCACGGCAGCGAGACCATCCTGGTCGTCGAGGACGAAGACGCGGTGCGCAGGATCGTGCGTCGTGTGCTCGAGAAGGCCGGCTACCGCGTGCTGGCGGCCGCCAACGGCGGTGAGGGCCTGCTCCTGTGCGAGCAGCACGACGGCCCCATCGACCTGGCGATCTCCGACGTGGTGATGCCGATCATGAGCGGGCCCGACTTCATCGAGCGCGCGCGGCGCGTGCGACCCGGGCTGCGCGTGCTCTTCATGTCGGGCTACACCGACGACTCCATGGTGCGGCACGGCCTGCTCGAGGGCGAGCTCGACCTCGTGGGCAAGCCGCTCAGCCAAGACGAGCTGCTGCAGCGCGTGCGCGCCGCGCTCGAACAGCGCGGTGCGACGCCGCCTCAGTAGTTCTCGTGCGCCAGCGACTCCTCGAGCCGCGGATCGCCGATGGCGATGACCTTGTTCTTGTTCATCAGCCACCCGAACACGGCCAGGAAGGCACCGGCGACGCCGACCACGGCGGCGACGTCGAGCCAATGCACGGCCAAGTGCGGCTCGTGCGCGCCCTCACCGTGCGCGCCGTAGGAGGGCAGCACCAGCCAGTACACGTCGACCACGCGCATCACCAAGGTGTAGATGCAGCCCACGGCGAACGCGGTGCGGTGCCGCTTCACGTGGCGGGACACGAGGTAGAGGAAGGGGATGAAGAAGTTGGTCACGGGCAGGGCGTAGCTGACGATCTCCCAGCCGCCGCCCATGCGCGCCATGTAGTACTCGGTCTCTTCGGGGATGTTGCCGAACCAGATGATGATGAGCTGCGAGACCGCGATGTAGGCCCAGAATACCGTGTGGCCGAAGGTGAACTTGCCGAGGTCGTGGTAGTGCTCGGCGGTGACCGCCTTCTTGATCATGCCCGCGCGCTGCAGCGCCATGGTGGCGAGCGAGACGAAGGCGTACATCGCGAGGATGGACCCGGCGAAGTAGTACAGGCCGAAGATCGTCGAGTACCAGTGCGGCGTCAGGCCCATGAGCCAGTCGATGGCCTGGAAGCTCTGGGTGAGCGCGTAGAAGAAGATGCCGGCGGCCGACACCTTCCAGATCAGGTGGATGACCTTCTTCTTTTCGCCCATGTCGGTGAGCGAGTCGATCTTCACCGACGAGCGGTAGAGGAAGATCGCGAGCACGCTCCAGCCGACGAGGTAGAGACCGGCGCGGCCGAAGAAGAAGCCGTTCGACAAGAACCAGCGCTTGCGCTCGAGGATCTCGTCGGTCTCGTGCGTCCACGGATAGAGCTCGTGGAGGCCGAGCAGCCCGATGGGGATCCACAGCACCAGGAAGAGCGGCAACGTGGCCATGGCGGTCTCGGCCACGCGGCGCACCGTGATCGACCAGCCCGCGCGCACCAGGTGCTGAATGAGCACGAAGCCGAGTGAGCCGAGCGCGATGCTCAGCACCAGCTCGTAGGCGAACAGGTACGAGAACATGGCGCGCGCCTTGTCGTGGCCAAAGGCGCTGCCGAGGGTGGCACCGAGACCGACCACCGCGAGGGCGCCGCCGATCATCGGCAGCTTGGCCCACAGGCTGGTGGGTGGAACGGTGATGTCGGTGGGCTTTTCGATGTGATGGCTCACGTCGTCACCTCGCTCACTTCAGGGTCTTCAGGTAGTCGATCAGGTCGGCGGCTTCCTGATCGGAGAGCGGCACGGGCGGCATGACCGGCGGGAAGCCCGTCACCACCTTGGCCATGGGGTTCGCCAGCGACTCCTTGATGTACGCCTCGTCGACGGGGGTGGGCCCCTTGTCGGTCTGCTCGGTCTTGCCCCACAGGCCCTTGAAGGTCGGGCCGAGCTTGGGCGAACCGTCGACGGAGTGACAGGCGTTGCAGCCTTTGGCGTTGTACACCTTCTCGCCGGGAGAGAGCTTCGAGAGGTCGACGCCGCCGCGGGCGCCCTTGGCCGCTTGCGGGTCGGGGTTGTTGGCCTGCAGGGTCACGATGTAGGCGACCACGTTCCAACGGTCTTCCTCGGAGAGCTGCGCGGCGTAGCCCGGCATGTTGTTGTTGTTCACGCCGTCCTTGATGGCCGCATAGAGCTGCCCGAGCGCCATGCTGCGCGGGCGCGCATCGAGCATCGACGGCGCCGGGATGGGGTAATTGCCGGGCGGCGGCCGCGTGGTCACCGTGCCCTTGCCGTCGGCGGCGCGGCCGTGGCACGGCGCGCAGTACACCATCCAGCGGTCCTTGCCGCGCTCGGCGGCGGCGACGGTGGCGGTGAACGACGCCGGGAAGTCTTGCGTCGGCTGCCCGTCGGCGCCCAGTCCGCGTGACTGCGCGTCGTCGTCGTGGAGGAAGCCGCGCGCCACGGTGCCCTCCACGGGCAAGCGCATGGACAGGCCGTCGGCGAAGAACGCGTTCTTCGTGAACGCCTTGGCCTTCTCCTGGGTATCCATGTTCGGGTTCAAGTGGACCGGCGGCTTGTCCGAGGTCCAGCCGCGGCAGCCCACGAGCGACGCCGCGCCGAGCGCCAGCACACCGAGCGGAAGGAGGATGTTTGAGCGTTGCATGTCAGTCCTCCAGCTCCTCGACGCTGCTGGCCCCGGTGTCCTTGAGCAGCGCCTCGGCGGCCGTGGCGTCGAACTGGGGATCGCGGCTCTCGATCATGATGAAGAACTTGTCGTCGGTGACGCGGGCAAAGCTCCGCGACGAGAACGCCGGGTGGTGGTAGCGCGGCAGGCCGTTGAGCGCCCAGTTGCCGAAGAAGGCCGTCAAGCAGGCCGACAGCACCGTCGCCTCGTACCAGCACGGCACGTAGGCCGGGATCGAGAAGAGCGGCTTGCCCGCGAGGATGAACGGGTAGGCGTACACCATCGCCCAGATCTGGAAGAAGAACATGAAGATGCTGCCGGAGATGGCGATGCCGAGCACCCACCACGGCAGCGTCGAGGGCTTGAGGCCCATCGCCTTGTCGAGGCCGTGCACAGCGAAGGGTGAGCACGCGTCCCACTTGGTGTAGCCGGCGTCGCGCACGCGCTCGCAGGCGGCATAGAGCTGCGCCGGGTTTTCGTACTCGGCGAGCAGTCCGAATGACGACATCTCAGTGCCCTCCCTTCGCGTGGGCGTAGCCCTCCCAGTGGGGGTTGGCCTGCGGCAGGATCGTCTTCACCTCGGAGATCGCGATCACCGGGAAGAAGCGGATGAACAACAGGAACAGGAACAGGAACAGCCCGAAGGTGCCGAGCAAGAACAGCACCTCGGTGCGGGGCACGAAGTACTCCCACGAGGAGGGGAGCGCGTCTCGGTGCAGCGAGGTCACGCAGATGACGAAGCGCTCGAACCACATGCCGGTGTTGACGAGAGCGGCGACGATCCAGCTCAGGTAGAGGTTGGTGCGCAGCTTTTTGAACCAGAACAGCTGCGGCGAGAGCACGTTGCAGCTGAGCATGATCCAGTAGGCCCACCAGTAGGGGCCGAAGGCGCGGTTGATGAACGTGAAGCCCTCGTACTCGTTGCCCGAGTAGGCAGCCACGAAGAACTCCATGCCGTACGCGTAGCCGACGAGGCTGCCGGTGAGCAGGATGATCTTGTTCATGTTCTCGATGTGCCGGATGGTGATGATGTCCTTCAGCCCGAGCCACGCGCGCGCCGGGATGATCAGGTTCTGCACCATGGCGAAGCCGCCGAAGATCGCGCCCGCCACGAAGTAGGGCGGGAAGATCGTGGTGTGCCAGCCGGGCAGCTGCGACACCGCGAAGTCGAAGCTCACCACCGAGTGGACCGAGAGCACCAGCGGCGCCGAGAACGCGGCCAGGATCTGGTAGGCCTTCTCGTAGGTCACCCAGTGACGGGCGGAGCCGCGCCAGCCGAGCGCGAGCGCGCCGTAGAAGAGCTGGCGCCACTTGACGGTGGCGCGATCACGCAGCGTGGCGAAGTCGGGGACCAGGCCAGTGAACCAGAACAGCAAGGACACGGTGAAGTACGTGTTGACCGCGAACACGTCCCACTCGAGCGGCGAGCGGAAGTTCGGCCACAACTGCATCTGGTTCGGGATGGGGAACAAGAAGTAGTCGAGCCAGATGCGGCCCGTGTGCAGCACCACGCACGAGGCCGCGCAGATGACGGCGAAGATGGTCATCGCCTCCGCATAGCGGTTGACGCCCATGCGCCACTTCTGGCGGAACAGATAGAGGATGGCGGAGATGAGCGTGCCCGCGTGGCCGATACCGACCCAGAACACGAAGTTGACGATGTCCCAGGCCCACGAGACCGGGTTGTTGTTGCCCCAGATGCCGGGGCCTTCCCAGAACAGCCAGCCCACGTAGCCGCCGAAGAGCAGGAAGCCGGCGAAGGCGAGCAAGAGGCCGAACACGAAGGTGCTCGGCGTCTTCATCAGTGGCAGCTCGTTGCCGCGGCACACCGCTTCGGTGATGTAGTGGAAGTCGCGGTCGCCGCGGACCAGCGGCTCACGACCCTCGATGGGGTCTTCGAGCACGATGTCGCCGCGTACGTTCGGATCGTCGGGGAGCGCGAGGCTCGTGGATGGTGCTGCGTTGGCCATGGCTCAGCCCAGCTCCTCGTTGGTGTTGCGGATTCGGGCCAGGAAGGTGGTGCGCGGGCGCGCGTTCAGCTCCTGGAGCATCTCGTAGTTGCGCTCGGCCAGCTTGAGCTTGGCCACGCGCGACGTGGGGTCGTTGATGTTGCCGAAGACGATGGCGCCAGTGGGGCAGGTCTGCTCGCACGCCGGCGTGACGGCGCCGTCGGGAAGCTTCTTCCTGTCCTCGCCGCGGCGCTTGGCCGCGATCTTCGCCTCCTCGATACGCTGGGTGCAGTAGGTGCACTTCTCCATGGTGCCGCGGTAACGCACGGTCACGTTCGGGTTGCGCTGCAGGCTCAGCACCTTCGCGCGCGGTTCCATCGCCGGCACGCGGTAGATGTTGGCGGTGGTGGTGAAGTCCAGGTAGTTGAAGCGGCGCACCTTGTAGGGGCAGTTGTTCGAGCAGTAGCGCGTGCCGATGCAGCGGTTGTAGGCCATCGCGTTGAGGCCCTCTTCGTCGTGCACGGTGGCGCTCACCGGGCACACCGACTCGCACGGCGCCATCTCGCACTGCATGCAGTTCACCGGCTGGTGCGCCGCCTGCGGCTCGTCGACGTCGCCCACGAAGTAGCGGTCGATGCGCATCCAGTGCATCTCGCGGCCCATGAGCACTTCGGTGCGCCCCACGGCCGGGATGTTGTTCTCGGCCTGACATGCCACCACGCAGGCATCGCAGCCGGTGCACGCCGACAGGTCGATGACCATGCCCCACTGCTGGCCGTCGTAGATGACGTCGTTGGTGGGCTGCAGCGGCTTGCCGGGGGCGGTGCTGCCCTTCGGCTTGATCGCGATGAGGTTCTCCGGGATGTCGCCCTTGCGCACGAGCTCCGGGTCCTTCGCCAACGCCGGCGTCGTGGCGCTGCGGAAGTGGGGGCGGTTCGCCTGGCCGAGCATGCGCCCCTCACCCTGCGCCTTGGCGGCAGCCACGAAGCTGAGCTCGTTGAACGGGTCGCCGGGCACCGTGAAGTGCTCTTGGGTGGTGCACAAGGTCGCGCGCGTGCCGGTGCGCGAGAGCTTGACGCCGGGAACCAGCAGTGTGTCGCCGGCAAGGAGCGGCGCCGGGTCGACGCCGTGGCCCACGGGCACGTTCGGGTCGGGGTTGTGGAAGGTCGAGGAGTCGAGGCCCGCGCCCTTGGCGATCTCGCCGCCCGCGCGTTTGCCGTAACCCCAGGCCAGCGCCACGGTGTGCTTGTCGAAGCCGGGGAACACGAAGGCCGGCGCCTTGAGGCTGGCGCCACCCGCGCTCAGCTCGACGACGTCGGTGCCGTAGCCGTTGGCCTGCGCGCCGGCGTTGATGCCGAGCTCTGCCGCCAGGCTCGGCGCCATGATGACGGCGTTGTCCCAGCACATCTTGGTCATGCTGTCGGGCAGCTCTTGGCACCAGGAGACGTTGGCCAGGCGACCGTCGAGCAGGTGGCCGCGCAGCACCGCCAGCTCGAGCGCGTCTTTGCTCGGCGCGCTCGCCTTGAGCCCCGTGAACGCCGCCGCGACGGCAGCGCCTTGCGGCACGGCCGGGCCGGACGCGCGCGCCGTGGCGGGGATGACGCCGTCGTGCAGCGCCTTGCGCCAGGCCTTGTCACCCAAGCTGACCCAGGTCTCGGCCACCAGCTTGCGGTCGCTGGTCTCGCCGTTGCCCGTGAGCTGAGCCAGCAGCGACACCGGGGCGCGCGCGCCGTGCAGCGGCAGGATGAGCGGCTGCACGATGGACGCGGTGCCGTCCCACGCGCGCGCGTCGCCCCAGCTCTCGAGGAAGTGCGCCAACGGCACGTGCCAGGTGGCCGCAGCGCCGGTCTCGTCGAGCATGACGCCCGCGTGCACCACCACCTTCGCCTTCTTCAGGGCTTCGGCGAAGGCCTTGGCGCCAGGCGCCGTGTACAGGGGGTTGGCTTCGACGATCACCAAGGTGTCGACGGAGCCCGCGCCGAGCTCCTTGCTGAGCGCGGCCAGCGAATCGGCGTGCGACACGCGAGGTGCCGCACCCGCCGCCATGCTCACCTTGAGCGCGCCGCTGTCGACGGCGCCGAGCGCGACGTTGATCGCGTGCGCCATCGCGTGCACGGCAGCCGGCTGGCGCTCGCCCACGAAGAGCAGGCCCTTGCCGCGATTGGCGGCGAGGTCCTTGGCGAGCGCGGCGATCCACTTCTCGGCGCCCGCGGGGGGCGCGCCCTGCACCGCCGCCTCACCGAGCGCGACGCCGTGCTTGCCCGACAGCTCCGCGGCCAGCGCCGCCAGGAAGGCCGGCGCCTGACCCGACGGCACGCGCAAACGATGATCGGCGGTGGCGCCGGTGCGCGAGAACACGCCCTCGGCGACGTAGAGGCGGTTGCCCGGCAGGCCCACCTCCTCGCCGTGCGCGGGGCGACGGTTCTTGCCGAACTGCCGCGCCAGGCGCACGTGGTCGGGGCCCTCGACGAGGAAGTCGGCGTCGAGCGCCAACATGACCTTCACGCCCTCGAGGTCGTGGTGCACGCGCGCGCCGGACCCGAACGCGAGCTCCGCGCCCTGCGCTGCGCGATCGGGCGCCAGCGGGTCCCAGCGGAACACCTTGGCGTTCGGCATCTTGGCGAGCGCCGCGGCCATCACGCGATCGAAGGTCGGCGACTCGGCGTCCTCGACGAGGAACGCGAGCCCCTGACCGCCCTTGCCGGCGAAGGCGTCGCTCGAGGCCTTGGCGAAGGTGTCCCAGTCGGCCCAGGTGACGGCCTTGCCGTCCTTGTGGGGCGCGCCCTTGCGATCGGCGTCGTAGAGCTTGAGCACCTCGGCCTGCGCCCAGGCGTCGGCGGCGCCGAGGCTGGCGGGATGCAACGCGTTGCCCTCGATCTTGGTGGGGCGACCTTCGTGCGCCTCCACCACGAGGCCGATGGCGCCCTCGGAGCGCGCCTGCGCGGTGGCGTAGTAGTTGGCGATGCCGGGGATGATCTCCTCGGGCTGCTTGGCGTAGGGGAGGATCTCCTCCTCGGGGCGGCGGAAACACGCGGTGCCGAGCCCCGCCAGCGCCATGGAGGCACCCGCGAGCTTGAGCACATCGCGGCGCTGCATGGCCAGCGCTTCACCCTGGGGCGCAGGCCCGTGCTTGAACTCATCGCCGATGCCCGCCAGCACGGCCTCGTCGCCACGCCGGTGCTCGAGGGACCGCCACGCCGTGCGCTCGTCGCTGGCGGTGGTCTTGGGATCGTTCATCTCGCTCATGGTGTTCTCGCGATGAAAGAGAGGTGAGGCCTAGCGGTGGCAGCCGTTGCACGACGCGGTGGCGCGCGTCTCGAGCGTGCCGTCCTCGCGCCACTTGAACGCCTGCGTGCGGCTCCCGGGCGGGTTGAGCGTCTTGGCGATCTGGATCGCCTTCAGGCGCCACGCATCGTCGGCGCGCCACAGCATGTCGGTGACCTTGTCGGTGGGGCGCAGGTTGGCGGCGGGGGCGTCGTGGCAGTCCAAGCACCAGCCCATGGACAGCGGCTCGCGCTGCTCGACCACGGCCATCTCGTCGACGCGCCCGTGGCACGTGATGCACCCGATGGCCGCGCGGTTGTCGCCCACGCCGAGCTGCACGTGCGCCGAATGGTTGAAGAACGCGTAGTCGGGCACCTTGTGGATGCGCTTCCAGCCCACCGGGGTGCCGTTGTCCCACGAGTCGCGCAGCGGCTTGAGCATCGTCGAGTCTTTGCGCACGTGACGGTGGCAGTTCATGCACACCTGCGTCGACGGCACGCCCGCGTGCGCGCTCTTCTCCACGTTGTGGTGGCAATAGCGGCAGTCGATCTGCATGTCGCCCGCGTGCAGCTTGTGGCTGTACGGGATCGGCTGCGCCGGCGCGTAGCCCACGTCGGTGTGCGCGGGCGCGAACCAGTACCAGACGACGAGGGTGGCGAGCACGCCGCCGCCGAGGACCGCGGCGGTCCCGATCTGCGGCAGCGAGTTGGTCCATCGGCGGAAGATCTGGGCCATGGGGTGGGCTCCGGTAGCGCGCGTGATGCGCGTTCCCAGCCGGGTGTGCGGCCAGGCGCGCGCGGACTATCTGAAGTCGCGGCGCGTCACAAGGACGAACCTACGGTCGGTCGATCAACGCAGCCATTGGATGCGCTCGCGAGCGGAGCGCATCCATGCGCAGACGTGCCGCGCGCGGCAACTTGCCGCAGTTCGCGACGCCTTCAGGGGTTGGGGCCGTGCTTGGCCAGCAAACGCGCGGCGGACACCAGCGCCGTGCGCCCGCCATCGTCTGCGCTCCAATAGCCGCGCACGTCGCCGTTTTGATCGACGAGCGCGAGCTTGCCCGAGTGCACGATGTCGTAGACGTCGTCGCCCACGGCCTCGCGATCGCCCATGCCCAAGAGGAAACGCTTGACCGCGATGTCCTTGATGAGCTCGCGGTCGCCGGTGAGGAATTTCCAGCGTCCGCCCGGCGCCTGCAGCTTGCGCGCATAGCCGGCCAGCACCTCTGGCGTGTCGTGCTCGGGGTCGACGGTGATCGACACGAGCATGATGGGGGTTTCACCTGGGTCGTCGCCGAGGTCCTCGACCTGCGGCAGGATCTTGGCGGTCTCGGCCTGCATCTTCGGGCAGATGCTCGGGCAGCGCGCGAAGAAGAAATTGGCCACCCACACCTTGCCCTTGAGATCGGCGCTGGAGAAGGGCCGGCCGCCCTCGTCGGTGAGCGCGAACGCGCCGACGCTGGTGATGGGCTCGGGCGCGCGCAGCGAGGCGCGCTGCAGGAAAGGCAGGATGGTGAGCGCGGCCGCACCCACGAGGAAGCCGAGCACCCACGGGTTGCGCCAAGGCGGCGGGCGTTTGTCGGTGGCGGCAGCGGCGTCGGACATGGGCGGCACCCTCACGAGAGCAGGAGTCGATCGGCGACCAGCGCGGCGAAGAGTGCGGGCTGATACACGAGGCTCGCGACGAACACGCGGCGCGCCAACTCCTCGATGCGCCAGCGCCCACCGCCGCCGCCGCGCAGCGCAAGCGCCACCATCCACAGGCCAAGCACCGCGGCCACCGCCGCGTAGAGCGCACCGCCCACGCCCAAGGGCCACAGCGCGACGCCCATGACCGCGAGCGCGATCGACGCCAGCACCAGCGCGTAGCGCGCCACGTCGAGGCCCGCCACCGCCGACAGCACGCGGTGGCCTGCGTGCACGTAGTCGCGCTCGCGGTAGATGGAGATGGCGATGAAGTGCGGCAGCTGCCAGAGGAAGGCCACCGCGAACACCGCGAGGCCCACGCGCTCGAAGCCGTGCACGACCGCCGTGGAGCCGAGCAGCGCGGGCATAGCGCCGGGCACCGCCCCCACCACCAGCGCCCACGGGCTCGTGCGCTTCATCGGCGTGTACACGAGCACGTAGACGAAGAGCGAGCAGGCCGCGAGCCCCGCGGTGAGGGGGCTACCGTACGACCACAACAGCGGCAGTGACGCGAACGAGAGCGCGAGGCCGAGCGCGAGCGCGACCGCGCCGGGCAGGCGCCGAGCGGGCAAGGGCCGTGACGCCGTGCGCTCCATGAGCGCGTCGACGTCGCGCTCGAGCCACATGTTGAGCGCACCAGCGCCGCCCACCACCAGCGCCATGCCGAGCAGCACGAGCACAGCGGCCTCGAGCGCGATGGTACCTGGCGACAACAACATGGCGCCGCCACCGACGACCAGGGTCATGGCGGTGATGCGCGGCTTGGTGAGCGCGAGCAGATCCGCGACCGTCGACGCGCGCACGAGCACGCGGGGCTCGTCGGCGGCGAGAGAGGGCGCGGCGAGGGGCGCGGTGGCGTCAGCCATGGTGCGCGAGGCTAACGACGGCCGGCCCAGCGTCAAGCGGGCGCTGCTGATCCAATGCTCCACACGCGCGCGGGACTGCACCCTCCCTGCGCGGATACGCCATACTGCCGCGCAGATGCGCACGCTCTATCCGCCAATCGAGCCCTTCGACGCGTTTCGCATGCGCGTCTCGCCCGTGCACGAGCTCTACGTGGAACAGGCCGGCAACCCGCAGGGCACGCCGGTGGTGTTCTTCCACGGCGGGCCCGGCGGCGGCCTCGACCCCATGCACCGCCGTTACTTCGATCCGGCGCGCTACCGCGTGGTGCTCTTCGATCAGCGCGGTACCGGCAAGAGCACGCCCCACGCGTGCCTCGACGACAACAGCACCTGGCACCTGGTGGCCGACGCCGAGGCGCTGCGCGAGCGGCTTGGCATCGAGCGCTGGCACGTGTTCGGCGGCTCGTGGGGCAGCACGCTCGCGCTCGCTTACGCCGTCACGCACGCGGCGCGCGTCATGAGCCTCACGCTGCGCGGCGTCTTCCTCCTGCGCAAGGCGGAGATCCACTGGTTCTACCAAGAGGGCGCGTCGTGGATCTTCCCCGACGCGTGGGAGCGCTTCGTCGAGCCCATCCCCGAGACCGAGCGCGGTGACCTGCTCGGCGCCTACTACCGGCGCCTCACCTGCGGCGACGCCGCCATCGAGGGCCGGTGCGCGCGCGCGTGGAGCACGTGGGAGGGCGCGACCTCGAAGCTCATCCCCGACGACGGCCTCGTGCAGCGCTGTGCCAGCGACCTGTTCGCGCGACAGCTCGCGCGCATCGAGGCGCACTACTTCGTCAACCGCGGCTTCTTCGAGAAGGACGGCTGGCTGCTCGACGAGGCCCGCGCCAAGCTCGGCGGCACTCCTCTGGTGATGGTGCAGGGCCGCTACGACGTGGTGTGCCCGGCCAAGAGCGCGTGGGACGTGAAGCGCGCCCTGCCCCATGCTGAGCTGCGCTTGATCCCCGACGCAGGGCACGCGTCGAGCGAGGTGGGCATCGTGGACGCGTTGGTAGAGACCACGGATCGCTTCGCGCGTGGGTGAGCCCCTACCGCCCAAACCCCAGAAACGCGCTCGCCACCAACACCACCAGCGCGAGCTTCAGGCAGGTCTCGCACAGCGCCTTCCTGCGCGCGCGCTTGGCGAAGAACTCACGCTCGTCGTCGGGGTTGGGTGGCGCGTCGGGCGCGAAGCCCGTGAACAGCTCGCGCAGGCGCGGGTTCAAGCGAAAGAAGATGACGAACATGATGCCCATCATGCCGGCGATGGCCGTGAGCTTGACCACCAGCGCCACCATGGCGACCACGTGCAGCTCGCGCAGCGCGCCGTGAAACGCGTAGTGCACGAGCGGCATGCCCATCCCCGTCAGCCACAGCGTGCTCATGAAGGTGATGCAGTAGGGCGCGTTGCCTTGCAGCGTGTCCTCGACGACCTTGTCGAGTTGGTAGCTGAGCTTCGGCCCGTACTGCCCGCGCTGCACCACCAGCGCGCGGTTGTAGAAGGGGGCCGCCGCACAGCCCACCAGCGCGATGTTGTGCAGCGCCAACAAGAGCGACTGGATCACCTGCTCTGTCATCGCGTCCCCCGTTGAGCGTTGGTCTCGGCCATCAGAACACCAGCACGCGCTCGGCCCACAGCGTCCACGCGGTGAGCTCGTCGAGCGTGCTGCGCTTGCAGCCATCAACCAGCTCGTCCTCGGTGATGCCGCGCGCGTCCATGCAGGTGCCGCAGATACCCACGCCGGCGCCGCGGCTGGCCACCGAGCGCACCATGCGCTCGAGGTTGTAGTAGCCATCGGGTGTCTTCTGGCCACGCTTGGCGCACGCGGCGGCGTCGCCCATCAAGAACACGCGCAGCTCCTGGCCCTCGTGCTTCACGAGGCTGCCAGCGAGGCGGAGCGCGTTGTAGCTGCGCTCGGTGCCGTAGGGGGGATCGTTCAAGATGAACAGCGTCTTGCTCATGCATGGTCCTCGTGGGCGCGCCATCGCAGTAGGCCCGGACGCTCCTCGTCGCAACGGCCGCACGGCACCGCAGGGTCGGCCCCCCAACCGCACCAAGCGCAGTGTACGCTGCCGCCGCCATGCCCCTGCCCACGCGCATCCTGCTCGGCCTGCTCGTCGGCGCGGCGCTCGGCGCTGCCGCCAACGTCGGCTTCGGCCCCAAGAGCGACGCCGTCGTCTTCCTCAACACCTGGATCGCCGGCCCCGTTGGCCAGGTGTTCTTGCGCCTGATGTTCATGGTGGTGATGCCGCTGGTGTTCGCGTCCATCGTGCTCGGCGTCGCCGGCATCGGCGACCTGCGCCGGGTGGGGCGCCTCGGCGGCAAGACGCTGGCGTATTTCCTCGCCAGTACGACGGTGGCCGGCGGGCTCGGCCTGGTGCTGGCGCTGGTGGTGGCGCCCGGCGCCGCCCTCCACGAGGCGGTGCGCGCAGAGCTGATGGCGACCTACGCAACCGACGCCTCGGGCAAGGTGGCGGCCGCCAAGGCAGGCGGCGTGGGCATCGAGACTTTCGTCGCCATCGTCACGCGCAATCCCATCAAGAGCGCCGTCGACGGCGACATGCTCGGCGTCATCTTCTTCGCGCTGGCCTTCGGCGCCGCGCTCACGCTCATCGACAAAGAGCGCGCCCGCGCCCTCGTCGACGTGCTCGGCGGTATCAACGACGTCATGGTCAAGCTCGTCGAGCTGGCCATGCGCCTCGCGCCCGTTGGCGTGGCCATGCTCATCTTCGGCGTCACCTCGCGTTTCGGCTTCGCGCTCTTGCGGCCGCTCGGGCTGTTCGCCGCGCTGGTGCTCGGTGGCTTGCTGCTGCACGCGACCCTCCTCGTGCTGGTGGTCGTGCGCGGCCTGGTGGGCCTGTCGCCCGCGCTGTTCCTGGCCCGCGTGAAGACCGCGCTGGTGACTGCCTTCTCCACGTCGTCATCGAGCGCCACCCTGCCGACCAACATCGCGGTGGCCGAGGATCAGCTCGGCGTGCCCGCCAAGATCGCCGGCTTCGTGCTGCCGCTCGGCGCCACCATGTGCATGAATGGCACCGCGCTGTTCGAGGGCGTCACGGTGCTGTTCCTGTGCCAGGTGTTCGGCGTCGATCTCTCGGTGGCGCAGATGGCCCTGGTGGTGGCGCTGACGGTCATCACCGCGGTGGGCGCCGCCGGCGTACCGGGCGGCTCCATCCCGCTGCTGGTTGGCGTGCTGGCGATGTTCGGCGTGCCCGGCGAAGGCATCGCCATCGTGCTCGGCGTCGATCGCATCCTCGACATGGCGCGCACCACCGTGAACGTGCTCGGCGACCTCACCTGCGTGACGCTGGTGGCCAAGAGCGAGGGCGCGTGGGACCCGCAGCACCTGCCGACGCTGCACGCCAAGCCGCTCGACGCGAGCCCGGGCTGGCCCGCCCCCGACGACGTGGCGCCGCGCGGACCTTGACGAAGCGCTACCCGCGCTTCTCGAGCATGCGCGTGGCGGTCACGTAGCTCCACGCCATGATCGACTCGCTCGGGTCCACCGACACCACGGTGGGGAACGCGCTCGGGTCGGCCACGTAGAGCCCCGGCGTGCTCCACACCTCGCCGTCGCTGTTGAGCACCGACGTGTCGGGCGACCCACCCATGCGCGCCGCGCCCGCCGGGTGCGGCGCCGCGTAGAAGATCGAGCCCGGCGACAGGTCCACCTGTGCGACCACTGCATCGATCTCGCGATCGTCCTTGATGCGCGCGCCCACCACCCACCTGCCGTCGACTCGCCGCAGCGTTCGGTCGGGCACGATCACCTCGCGCGCGCCGGCGGCGAGCAGGATGCGCGCGTGCAGCGTGATGGCGTGACGAAACTTGTCGGCGTCCTCGCCCACGATGGGGAAGTCCCACAGCGGCAATCCGTCGTCGCCCAGGGTGACCGTGCCCGCGAAGCGCTCGTCGATCCACGAGGTCACCGCGCCGATCTTGGGCGCCAGCTCCATCAGCGCGCGGTGCCCCTCGCCATAGCCCGGCAGGCACGCCGCCAGCGACGCCGGCTGGAGCTGATCGGGGTAGAGCAGGAAGCCACCCTCGAGGTAGCGCCCCTGCTCGTCGTAGCGCGCCAGGCGGTGCTGCAGGCAGCCCACCGCCGCCGGGATGTTGCGCCACTGCACCACGTCCTCGTCGAAGATGCCGAGCGTGCGCATGCCGGGGTTCATCTGCAGGTTCTTGCCGAGCTGCCCGGAGCGATCGGCGATGCCCGAGGCCATCAAGAGCGGCGCCGTCGAAAAGCCGCCAGCCGCCACGACCACCGCGCGCTTGGCCTTCACGGTCAGCGTATGGCCGCTCGGCTCGCAGCTGCGCCGGTCGAGGAAGCGCGCCTGCGCGCCCACGGCGCGCCCTCCCTCGACAAGGACGCGCTCGACCTCGCAGTCGGCGAACAAGCGCGCGCCGCGCGCTAGCGCCTCGGGCACGTAGGTGACGAGCTGGCTTTGCTTGGCGTCGTAGGCGCAGCCCTGCATGCAGTAGCCAGATCGCACGCAGTTCTTGCGCGCCTGGCGCACGCGCTCGACCTCGAGGCCGATGCGCTGCGCGCCCTCGAGGAACAGCCAGTTGTTGCGGTTCCTCAGCTCGTCGGGCGCCTCGTGGATGTTGAGATCGCGCTCGATGCGCTCGAACCAGGGCACGAGCTCGTCGTAGGAGCGGTGCTGCACGCCGTGCTCGCGCGCGAACAGCTCGCAGCGATCGCGCGGCAGGCGGTGCGAGTCGGCCCAATAGTGCACGCTGGCGCCGCCCACGTTGTTGCCGGCCAAGACCGCGGTGCCGCCATCGACGGTGGTGTCGAGGCCGCGCCCGGCGCCGAGCTTGGCCATCATGTCGTCTTCGCGCTGGTCGAAGTCGCCGCGCTCGGCGAGATAGAGCCCGCCGCGCTCGAGCACCAGCACCGACCAGCCGGCGCCGGCCAGCTCCTTGGCGACGACGGCGCCGCCACAACCCGAGCCCACCACCACCGCGTCGACCTCCTCGTTGCGGCTGCCCGTCACGGCGCCGAACTCGAGGATGCGCTCGACGAGCTCGGGCCTCATCCTGCGCTCCGCGTCAGCGCGAGCACGGACGAGTCGGCGGCTGGGGTCGACCGGTGGCCCACCAGCGGCCCGCTGTAGCCGATGCGCGGCCAGGTGCGATCATCGACGTAGGTGAAGAACAGCGCCAGGATGCGCATGCCAGCGACACACGATCGCTCGAGCGCTCCACCGCCCCACATGGCTGCCAGCCGCGCGTCCTTGCCCGGGTCGTCGAGCGCGCAGAAGCGCGACGCGCTGCCGTGCGCCACGCCGCCGTGCTCGATGAGGAACAGGGCGCCCCTGACGTCGTCGCTCATCTTGTCGCGCAGGAAGGCGAGCTCGCGGTCGACGCGCCGCGCGATGCCGAGCTCCTTGGCCGACGGCAGGCCGTTGCCTGCGGGCACCAGCCGGTCGCACAGCGCGCTCAGCACGGCCAGCTCCTTGATCGAGAGCCGCACGGGCGTGGGCAGCGTGCCGTCGGGCAAGCGCACCAGCTCGCGATAGGCGGCGGGGTCACCGCGCATGACGAGGGCGACACCCGCGCCCAGCGCCGCCAGCGCGCTCGCCGAGCCGATGAGGAAGCCGCGCCGCGAGAACGCGGCGAGCGAGCGCGGAGTGCGCTGCTGCATGGGCGCCAAGCTACCCGATTGCCCTGGCGCGCGCAGCGTCTCATGGGGAGCACATGCACGGCGGCGACATCGTTGGTGAGGTCCTCCTGGCGCACGGCGTGCGCTCACTGTTCACGCTCATCGGCGGCCATATCTCGCCGATCTTGGTCGGCGCCAAGCAGCGCGGCATTCGCGTCATCGACGTGCGCGACGAGGTCACCGCGGTGTTCGCCGCCGACGCCACGGCGCGCCTCACGGGCGTCCCCGGCGTCGCCGCCGTCACCGCCGGTCCCGGCTGCACCAACGTCATCACCGCCGTGAAGAACGCCGAGCTCGCCGAGTCGCCCGTCGTGGTGCTCGGCGGCGCCACCGCCACGCTGCTCAAGGGGCGCGGCGCGCTGCAAGACATCGATCAGCTCGCGCTCTTTCAGCCCTGCACCAAGTGGTGCGCCCGCGCCACCAAGGTGCGCGAGATCGCCCCCCTGCTCGTCGAGGCCTTCGCGCGCGCCAAGAGCGGCGTGCCCGGGCCGGTGTTCCTCGAGCTGCCCATCGACCTTCTCTACCCCGAGGAGATCGTGCGCTCGTGGACCCTGGCCAAGGGCCAGGGCAAGACGCTGCCAGAGCGCGCGCTCGGGCTCTACCTCAAGCGCCACCTCGAGGACGTGTTCGCCGGCCTGCCCGCCGACGCCGCCAGCGTGCGCGCCACGCCCGAGCAGGTGGAGGTGCGCGTGGCGCCGCACCACAAGGTCAAGGCCGCCGCGCACGCGCTCGCCGCAGCCGAGCGGCCCGTCATCGTGGTCGGCAGCCAAACCATGGCCGAGCCCGCCCGCGCGCACGACGTGGCGCGCGCGCTCGAGCGCATCGGCGCGCCCGTGTACCTGAGCGGCATGGCGCGCGGTCTGCTTGGGCGCAGTCATGCGCTGCAGGTGCGCCACAAGCGCAAAGAGGCGCTGCGCGAGGCCGACCTCGTCATCCTGGCAGGCACGCCGGCCGACTTCCGCCTCGACTACGGCATGCACATCGCGCGCAAGGCCACGTACATCGCCGCGGGGCGCGATCCGCGCGTGCTGCACAAGAACCGCTGGCCGCAAATCGCGGCCGCCGGCGACGCGGGCGCGTTCCTGGTGGGCCTGGCCACTGAGCTCGGCGAAGGCGATCGCTACCACGCGTGGCGTGAGCAGCTGCTCCTGCGCGACCGCCAGCGCGACCAGAAGATCGCCAGCGACGCGGCGGAGCCCTGCAAGGGCGGCGTCAACCCGCTCGCCTTCTGCCGCGCGCTCGACGAGGCCCTGGCCCCCGACGCCGTGCTCATCGCCGACGGCGGCGACTTCGTCGGCACGGCGGCCTACATCGTGCGGCCGCGAGCGCCGCTCTCGTGGCTCGATCCGGGCGTGTTCGGCACCCTGGGCGTGGGCGCCGGCTTCGCCATGGGCTCGAAGGCGCTGCGGCCCGAGCGTGAGCATTGGCTCATCTTTGGCGACGGCTCCTTCGGCTGGTCCATGGCCGAGCTCGACTCCCTGGTGCGTCAGCGCCTGCCGGTCATCGCCGTCATCGGCAACGACGCCTGTTGGACGCAGATCGCGCGCGATCAAGTGGAGCTGCTCAAAGACGACGTCGCCACCGCCTTGGGGCGCTCGGACTACCACAAGGTGTGCGAGGCGCTCGGCGGCAAGGGCATCGCCATCACCAGCGAGGAGCAGTGCGGCCCGGCGCTGCGGCAGGCCAAGGCCTGGGCCGCCGAAGGCTTCCCGGTGGTGGTCAATGTGCACATCGGCACCACGGAGTTCCGCAAGGGCTCGATCTCGGTGTGAGGATCGGGCGCTTGCGCACCTCGGGCGCCTATCGGGCATCGATCCGATCCGCGGCCTGAGGGCGTGACCCCTGCCCCTGCGGCGGGCGTGCCAGCCTCGGCGCGGACGTGCTAACAACGATGGCATGCGCACGCGCTCCCTGCTGCCCGTGGCGATTCTCCTGTTCGTCGCTGCGCCCGTCGCGGCCCTCGTGGCTGCGGCGGCCTGCACGCCCGAGGAGGGTCCGGCACCCCCGATGACCACGGGCTTCCCCGACGACTTCGCCACCGTTGGGCACGCGGAGCTCTTCCCCATCGGGCCGGGCGACAAGCATGCGCTCAATCGTGCGGTCGTCGGCGCTGGGACGCTCGATTGCGAGGCCTGCCACGGTGGCAGGGCGAGCTTCGCGGAATTCAACTGCGTCGCCTGCCATAACACCGTCACCGGGACCGAGGCCCTGAGGACCAAGCACCTGCCGCGCGGAGCGGCGTACCGTGCCGAAGAGAGCTACTGCTACGGCTGCCACTCCTGCGGCCAGCGTTACTGCCAGAGCGGCGGTGGCGGCGACGGCGAGGGCGAGGGCGAGGGCGAGGGGGCCAACTGGAACCTCTCGGCCGCAGACCACGCACCGTATTTTCCCGTCGATCCAGGCGCCGGCGACACCCACGGCGGCGTCTCGTGCGAGAGCTGCCATAGCGATGGCGGCGGCGATCCGTCGCTGACGCTGTGCAGCGAGTGCCACCTGCAGAACTACGGGGTGCTGACGAACACGGCGCACAGCGCCAGCACCATCGCGCCAATGTACGACGCCAACGACGACACGAACGGCTGCCGGGAGTGCCACTCGACCACGCCGCTCTCGAGCGTGTTCCCCCCGCCCTTCGAGACCTTCCACAACGGCCTCACGGGCATCTCGGCGGGGTACGGCACGAACCACTGGGGACCCGCGCACTGCAGGGTTTGTCACACCCAGCGGCTCGACCCGCCAAAGGAGTGGTCCATCAACTACGGTGAGATCAACTGCACCGCCGCCTGCCACAGCTCCCCGCACGGTGAAGGCTGCACCCCGAGCAATAAGGGACCCTGCTGATCGCGCAGGTTGATCCGGACGGGGGGTCTGTCGCAACATGACCACCCACCCCTTGGTCCGCGGAGTTTCTTGGTGCTCAGCAGCGTCGTCGGGCTCTCCGCCATCGTCAGCCTGACGGCCGCCGCCACCGACGGCCAGGTCACGTACACCACGGCCAAGGCCGCCTACCTCGACGTGGGCGCCAAGCAGGGCGTCGCCGTGGGCCAAGAATTGCAGCTCTCGCGGCGCAGCAAGCCGGTGGGCCCCTGCCAGGTGGTGGAGGTGTCGCCCACCGCGGCCCTGTGCAGCAGCGATCGCGCCGCGCCGGGCGACAAGTTCACCTTCGCGTTCACGCCGCCGCCCGAGGCGGCCAAGCCAGAGCCCAAGGTGCTGCCGCCCATGATGAGCGCGGGCCAAGAGCGCGAGCTGCGCGAACAGCTCGCGCAGCTCCCGGTGGAGCGCGTCAAGCACGACGTCTCGAGCGCGGGCATCGCGCTCCAGGGCCGCACCACGCTGCGCCAAGAGCTGTGGCACGCCTCCACCACGCCGAACGGCACCTATGGGCGCACCTCGGTCGACGGCTACTTCGACGTGGGCTTCAGCGCCGCGCCGCAGTTCTTCACCAGCGCCTCGTTCCGGGTGAACAGCGATCTGATCGCGCCCAACAACCAGCGCGCGCGCCCGGGCGAGCTCGTCGAGCTCTACGTCTGGGGCCTGTCGGTGGGCATGCGCGACGGCTTCGTGGTGGGCCAGCTCGGTCGCTTCTACGCCCAGAACGTGCCCGGCGTGCTGCTGCTCGACGGCGCGCAGGCCGGCCTGCGCTTCCTCGACGACACCACCGAGGTCGGCCTCTACGCTGGCGCCATCCCCGACCTCATCACCATCGCGCCCTCGCTCGATCGCCTGGCGGGCGGCGCCTACGTGGGCGTCGACCTGCGCCCCATGGAGGGCGTCTCCGTGGTGCCGCGCGCGCGCCTGGGGGTCATCAGCTCGCCCGACTTCCAGTACCTGCGTGGCGAGGCGCTGGCCCAGACGCAGGTGTACTGGCGCGGCGTCGGCAACGTGGGCGGCTCCATCAAGACCGGCATCGGTGGCACCGCCGACATGCTGCCCTCCATCGACGCCGCCAGCGTCGACGCCGGGCTCGGCGTCGTGCCCGAGCTCACGCTGTGGACCGGCTACCGCTACAACGCAGCACCGCCCCTCGATCTCGACTTCAACGGCGCCAGTATCCCGCGGGCCCAGGGCGGCCACGACCTGAGCGCGCTCACCGCCTACCGCCCGGTGCCGTGGTTCGGCTTCGGCGCCAGCGGCAGCGTCGCGTACAACACCCAATCGGACTCCACGCGCGCCTTCGTGGGCCCGCAGCTCGAGCTGCCCACCATGTTCGGCGACGCTGGCGGCATGCAGCTCGGTTACATCGAGGAGTTCGGGCTCACCAAGATCAAGAACGACGTCGAGGTGCCGGGCGGAATCCCCGGCCGCAACGCGTGGGTGTCGGCGCGCCTGCGCTTCCCCTTCCTGAGCTTCGCGACCCGCGCCACCTACTACGAGAGCGAGGCGCCTCGCGATTGGTATCGCGAGCTCGGCATGAGCGTGTGGGCGGACGCGCCCATCCTGCCGTGGCTCTCGGTGCGCACGCGCCTGTTTGGCTCGCAAGCCTTGCCGTCCCTCGGGGGCGAAGTACGGGCCACGCCGACCAACGGCATGGCCGATGTGTCCGTCACCGGCTCCCTTTGAGGGCCCAGCAAAAGACCACCCGATGACCGAGCTGATCATCTCCGGAATTGTCCTGGCGATCATGGCCGCGGCCGTGATCGTGCTGCTGATGCAGCGCAAGAAGTCCGAACGCGAGGGCGCCGAGCGCCTGCGCCTGGCGGTGGCCGAGGGGCAATTGGTGCCGCTCTCGCTGCACCCGGTCATCGACCCCACGCTGTGCGTGGGCTCGTTCTCCTGCATCAAGGCCTGCCCCGAGGGTGACATCATCGGCGTCGTCGACGGCGTGGCAACGCTGGTGGACGCCGCCGACTGCATCGGTCACGCCCGCTGCGACATCGAGTGCCCGGTGGGCGCCATCAAGCTCGTGTTCGGCACCTCCGAGCGCGGCATCGATCTGCCCGAGACCGACGAGAACTTCGAGTCGAGCCGCGCCGGCGTGTTCATCGTGGGCGAGATCAGCGGCATGGGCCTGATCAAGAACGCCCTCTACCAGGGCCTGGTGGCCGGCAAGTTCATCAAGGGAAAGGTCAAGAAGAGCAACGCCGGCCCCAACTTCACCGACGTGGTGGTGGTGGGCGCAGGCCCGGCGGGCATCGCCGCTGCCATCTCCTGCCAAGAGAACGGCCTGTCCGTGCGCATCCTCGAGCAGGAGAGCGTGGGCGGCGCCATCGCGCACTACCCGCGCGGCAAGGTGGTGATGACCGAGCAGGTCAAGATGCCGAACTTCGGCCCCTTCGGCCGCCAGCTCCTCTCGAAAGAAGAGCTGATGGGTGAGATCTACCAGGTCATCTCGTCCAACAAGCTCGCCGTCGAAGAAGGCAAGAAGGTGGTGAGCGTGGAGGGGGACGCGCCGCGCCTCACCGCCGTCACGGCCGCCGGCGAGCGCATCGCCTGCGCCGCGGTGGTGCTCGCCATTGGCCTGCGCGGCTCACCGCGCAAGCTCGAGTGCGCGGGCGAGGAGCTCCCCAAGGTCACCTACCGCCTCGTCGACCCCGAGCAGTACCACGGGCGCAGCGTACTGGTGGTGGGCGGCGGCGACTCCGCCGTCGAGGCCGCCGTCCAGCTCGCCGAGGAGAGCACCGCCAAGGTGAGCATCTCCTATCGGCAAGGCGCGTTCTCGCGCTGCAAGCCGCGGAACCGCGACAACATCAAGGCGCTCATCGATCAAGGCAAGATCAAGGCGTACTTCAGCACCAAGGTCACGGGCATCGACGCCAAGACGGTGCGCCTGGCCCCCTCTGGCGACGACGACAAGAAGGGCAAGGGCGGCGACAAGGCCAAGGCGCCCGAGGCCCCCAAGGGACCGCCGCGCCCGGGCACCGCCGTGGTCGACGCGTCCATGCTGGTGGGTGAGGAAGACGCGCGCGCCAACGCCAAGACCGTGATGGACATCCGCGTCGACGACGTCGATGCGGCGGCGGCGGCCGCCAAACAGCGCTTCACCATCGCGAACACCGGCCTGCCCGGCAAGGCGGCGGGCGCGGGCGCCAACCCGTTCCGTGGCGGCTCGGCGCTGCACGGCGGTGCGGGCGCAGCCGGCGCACCGGCACCAGGGCAGGCCCCGGGCGCCGCGCGCTCGCGCACCGGCCTGTGGCGCGAGGGCATCGTCAACGTCATCGCGCGCGGTAGCGCCAAGGCCCTCGACGCCATCGACGGTGGCAACCGCGCCGCGCGCGTGGGCTCGGGCTTGCACAAGGTGGCCGTGCCCGAGGTGCAGACCGACGGCAAGGAGACGGTGCTGGCCAACGACGACGTCATCGTGTCCATCGGCGGCGAGCTGCCCGTGCAGTTCCTCACCTCCATCAAGGTGACGTCGCGCAAGTACCACGGCGAGGAGAAGGTCGCCGGCGGCAAGGGCATGACCAAGGCCGACATGGAGAAGCGCACGCGCACGCGCCTGGCGCTGGCGCTCACGGCCATGGGCGTGCTCATCAACGTTGGCTGCTACCTGCTCGGCTCCGAGTACTACTGGCTGCCGCTCGACGAGCGCAACAAGGCGCCGCTGCACGACCTGCTGAAACCGGCGGGGCTGTGGGGCCACGGCGTGGGCGTCGGCGCCACCGTGTTCATGCTGGCCAACTTCATCTACGCCCTGCGCAAGCGCTGGCGGCCGCTCAAGGGCAAGGCCTCCATCCGCACCTGGCTCACCTTCCATATGTTCGTCGGCATCATGAGCCCCCTGGTCATCGCCTTCCACGCGGCCTTCTTGGTCAACAACCTGCTGGCGGTGTGGACCTGGGTGGCCCTCGCCATCGTCGTCGCCACCGGCATCTTCGGCCGCTTCCTGTTCGGCCTGGTGCCCGCGCAGGCGGGCAAGATGCTGGCGGTCAATGATCTGCGTGAGCAGGTCAACGACATGGAGAAGGTGTTGCAGCCGCACATCCAACAGACCAAGAACGTCAAGGCCGTGACCCAGCTCCTCGACCTCGCCGCCATCCAGCCCCGCGAACGGACGCTGGCGCAGGCGATGATGAAAGAGACCAAGACGCGCCAGACCCTCATCAAGCAGATCGATCAGGCGCGGCCGCTGTTCAACGACGACAAGCAGTTCAACTTCTTCAAGGACTCGCTCGAGAAGATCCAGCGCGCGCGCATGCAGATCTCGTTCTACGCCACGCTCAAGCGCATCTTCCGAAGCTGGCTGGTGTTCCACGTCGTCACCGCCATCTTCATGGTGGTGCTGATCGCGGCCCACGTCGCGGTGACCGCGTACTACGGGTTCGGCGCCTTCTTCTTCCAGGGAGGCGGCTGAGCATGCGCCTCGCCGTACCCGCCATGCTGGTGGCTGCGCTGGCGCTGGTCGGCGCGAGCGTGGCGCGCGCGCAGGTGTTCAGCCCGGGGCCGCTCTCGAAGGCGCACGCCTCGCTCGAGGGCATGCGGAGCTGCTCCAAGTGCCACATCGAGGGCAGCAGCCACAGCGACGAGCGCTGTCTCGAGTGCCACGACGAGATCAACAAGCGCCTCGAGGCGGGCGCCGGTTACCACTCGTCGATCAAGTCGCAGAAGTGCGCCGAGTGCCACCAGGAGCACCGCGGGCGCAACGCGAGCATCATCGAGTGGAAGCCCTCGCGCGACGAGTTCAATCACCGGCTCTCCGGCTGGCCGCTCACCGGGCCGCACAAAGAGCAGAAGTGCAAGGACTGCCACGAGCTGCGTCGCATCGAGGACGCCTACGTGAAGAACCTCGTCAAGGAGGTGGGCCGCGAGACCTACCTCGGCGTGTCCAAGCGCTGCGCGGCCTGCCACTTCGACGAGCACCGCGGGCAGGTGGGCAAGAGCTGCGACAAATGCCACACGGCGGAGAAGTTCAAGGACGCGCCCGACTTCGACCACAACAAGCCGAAGGAGGGTGGCTTCCCCCTCATCGGCAAGCACAAAGACGTCAAGTGCGGTGACTGCCACGAGACCCTCACCGACGCCAAGCCCGCGCCCGACTTCCCCAAGCCGCGCGCCAAGACCTACCTCAAGGTGAAGAACATCGAGCACGCGTCCTGCGTGGCGTGTCACGAGGATCCCCACCGTGGCGCGTACGGCTCGAACTGCGCGCGTTGCCATACACCCAAGGACTGGAACTCGATCAACGAGAAGGGCATCAACGCGAGCTTCCACGACAAATACGGCTTCCCGCTGCGCGGCGAGCATCAGTCCGTGGCATGCAAGTTGTGCCATGGCCCCTTCGGCAGCGAGCCCGTCAAGTACAAGGGCGTCAAGTACGGGCGCTGCTCCGACTGTCACTTCGACGCGCACTTCGGCCAGATGCCGCTCGACGAGGGCTCGGTGCGCTGCGAGAAGTGCCACCAGGTCACCGGCTTCATCCCCGTGCTCCTCGACGTCAAGCTGCACGAGACCACGCACTTCCCGCTGGAGGGCTCGCACCGCACGGTGGCGTGCAAGCAGTGCCACAAGCCCGACCAGCGCCTCTTGCAGAAGACCAGCCCGAAGGACAAGGCCGAGGCCACGCGGCGCGGGCGCCAGCTCTTGGTCAGCCAGGCGCGCATTCGCATGCCCGACGTCGTCGCGGTGGTCGAGGGCAAGGTGCAGCAGGCCGACTGCGACCTGTGCCACGACGACCCGCACCTCGGACAATTCCAGAAGGCCGCAGAGCCGCCCGATACGCGGGCCGCCAAGAAGGCATGCGTCGACTGCCACACCACCAAGGCCTTCGCCGAGACCACCTTCAAGCACGACAACAGCCGCTTCCCGCTCACGGGCAAGCACACCGAGGCCACCTGCGCCTCGTGCCACGTGCCGCCCACGCCCAAGGGCGACGAGGTAGTGGCCACGCCCTATCGCTTGCTGCCCTACGCGTGCTCGTCGTGCCACGCCGACGCCCACGTGGGTCAATTCACCGCCGCGGCCACCAAGCCGCGCGACTGCAGCGACTGCCACTCCACCAAGGCCTTCAAGCCGGGCGCCTTCGAGCACGACAAGCAGACGAGCTTCGCGCTGGTGGGCAAGCACCAAGAGGCCAAGTGCGAGCGCTGCCACCCAACGCTCGACAACAAGGGCACCAAGCTCGCCCGCTACCGCCCCCTGCCCGCCGCCTGCACCACCTGCCACGACGACCAACACAAGGGCGCCTACGACCGCTTCGTGCCGCCAAAGCCGGCCGCGGCCACCGCCGCAGACGTCGCGCCCGCGTCACCGGGGCCCGAGGTGCACTGCGGCGAGTGCCACCAGGCAACCGGGTGGTCACCGGCGCGATTCGAGCACCAGCTCACGGGCTTCGAGCTCACGGGCAAGCACCTGGCCAACCGCTGCGGCATCTGCCACGGCAGCGATCCCACCAAGCCCGTGCCCATGACCTGCGCCGGCTGCCACACCGACGTGCATGGCCAGCAGTTTGGCCTGGCCTGCGCGGCGTGCCACAGCACCGACGGCTTCACCGCGCCGGGCTTCAACGTCGACGCACACCGCATGGGGAACTTCCCGCTCACGGGCCGCCACGCGGCCCTGCCCTGCGACGAGTGCCACCTCGAGAAGCGCGAGCGCACCTTCGCGCGCGCAGCGGTCGATTGCGGCATCTGCCACCAGCGCGACGTCGTGGCGGCCAACCAGGCCACCACGGATCACCGCAGCCCGCCCTTCTCCAGCGGCTCCTGCCGCGACTGCCACGTGGCCGCCACCTTCCTGCCGGCCCAGTTCACGGCCCACGACGTGTGCTTCCCCATCTCCACGGGCGCGCACCGGGCGGTCAACTGCCGCCAGTGCCACACCGACCTCGGAGGCACGCGCTTCACGGGCAACTGCGTCGGCGTCCCCGTCATCTGCGCCACCTGCCACGACGAGACCATCGAGGCCGAGCACCACCAGGGCGTGCCGGGCTACGAGTTCCAAAGCGAGAAGTGCGCGGCCTGCCACCACACGCCACGCTGAATGAGCTGGGCGTGCGCGCCGGCACAGGGGCCGTGCGTCACCAGTCTGTCACCAGCGCTTGAGGCGCCCTGCGGCCCTTGGTACGGATGGGGAACGGTTCGTTGCAGGGATACACGGGTCCCGCAGCATCGGTCATCCGACCGATGTCTAGTGACCCCGGTCGTGGAATCGAGCGAGGGGCCAGGGCGCTAACTGTCCGTCGTCCCTCGGAGAACGAAAGCGGGGTGACGACCATCACCCGCAACCCGCTTTCTCGCAAGGGAAATAGTTGTCAGCGGCGCTGGTGATCCACTGACATCCTCTGCTACGCTTCCGATCGCCGTCGATGTGGAGGTAATGCGTGAGGAAACTAAGATGTTCGGTGCTCTTGGTCGCTGCAAGCTGGCTGTTGGCAGCCATCGGAACGGGCTGTCCGCCACCGGTAGAACCGGTCCCGCCGGCGCCGCCGCCGGATCAGGTGCCCGCTGAAGACTGCGGCGACATCCCCGAGTTGCCGTACACCTGCACGGACGGCTCCCTGCCCTGTGACTGCGTCGTCGGCGGCAACGGTGTCGGCCAGTGGCGCTGCCACGAGTGCGACGGCTACGGAGGCGGCGGCGAAGGCGAAGACGAGCCCCCCATCCAGGGCGGCGACTATTGCGACGCCAACCCGAACGCCACCATCTGCGCCAAAGACGCAGCCTGTATCGCGTGCCACGGCCTCGCCACCTCGTCGACCTCGGGCGGCATCGAGAACTCGCACGCGTGGTCGTACGTCGCGTGCGTCGACTGCCACGGCGGCGTCGGCCGCGACGAGGCCGATCCGCAGCGCCGCCTGTCGCAGGACGAGTCGCACGTGCCCATGCCAGAAGACATGCGCGTCAGCGTCGACGACCTGTCGACGCCGAGCCGCGAAGAGTACACCAACCGCTACCTCGCCCTGGCCGGCGTGGAGCTCTTGGACGACCCCGAGACCGGTGACGTGAACGAGGGCCTCGCCTGGCTGCGCTTCCGCAACCCCGGTGACCTCCGCGTCGTCGACAACACCTGCGCCGCCACGGGCTGCCACGCGGGCATGGGCGAGACGGTACGCCGTTCGACCATGGCCAGCGCGGTGGGCAAGCTCGACGGCCTGATCCAGGGCCTCGGCGTGCCCCGCGCCAGCGACCTCATCGGCGACCTCGGCAGCGACTCGTACGGCAAGCACTTGGCCACCTACGGCTCCATGCACGTCGACGATCCCGATTGGGACATCGACACCTCGCCGCCGGGCTCGGTGCCGCACCTGCACCCGCTCGAGTTCAACGACCGCGAGCAGCTCGGCATCGGCACCTACACCGAGATCGATCTGCACAAGGAGACGGTCAACAAGCTGTGCGGTACCTGCCACTTGGGCACCAACGGCAAGAACCAGCAG
>JADZDP010000015.1 GCA_020850995.1 Deltaproteobacteria bacterium | reverse complement strand
GTGCATCGCGCCAGGCGGGCGATCACTGCGTTGCTGCGGGCCGACCATCCGTCGAGGATGGCCGGCTCCTCGCGCCTTGTGCTCACCCGCCTGGCGCGCGCCCGCTCGGTCCGGGGTTCTGAAACGATCTCTAGGGCCGCGGCGCTTTGCCGCCCCAGCCCCGTGCCGCAACCAGGAGAAAGCGGCTTGCGCGTCGGCGGCGGAGGCGGCATAGCGGCCTCGTCCGAGGTACGCGATCGCGCGGCCGGCACGAGCCGGCCCATCGAGGGTAGGCGCCGATGGATCACCACACGTCGTGGTTCAGCTTCTTGCCGGGCTACGGCCAAACCCTGCACTACGTGCAGGAGAACTTCGGCCACACCGAGTTGATCGGCAAGCACGGCATCACCACCGTGCACCACATCTTTGCCGCGTTGCTCGTGCTCATCATCCTGTTCATCGGCTCCACCATCGCCAAGGCGCGCATCGCCGACCTCGAGAAGGCCATCGTGCCGCCCTCGAGCATGGGCGTGGTCGCCTTCTTCGAGCTGTTCTTGGAGACCGTGCTTGGCCTGATGGAGCAGATCATCGGGCCCACCTACAAGCGCTACGTGCCGCTCATCGGCACCCTGGGCCTGTTCATCTTCTGCTCCAACTTGATCGGGCTCATCCCCGGCATGTTGCCGCCCACCGACAACCTCAACACCACCTTCGCGTGCGGCCTCATCGTCTTCGTGTACTTCAACTGGCACGGCCTGCGCGCCCACGGCATCCACCACCTGCTGCACATGGCCAACCCCGTGGGCACCTGGTGGGGTTGGTTCCTCATGCCGCTGCTCCTGCCCGTGGAGCTCATCTCCGTGTGCGTGCGCCCGGTGACGCTCGGCCTTCGTCTCGCCGCCAACATGGTGGGCGATCACGCGGTGCTGCTCGCCTTCGCCGGCATCTTCCCCTTGCTCTTGCCGCTGCCCTTCTACGCGCTCGGCCTGTTGGTCTGTCTCATTCAGACGGCCGTCTTCTGCATCCTCTCGTGCGTCTACATCGCGCTGCACACCGCCGAGGCCGAGGAAGGCCACCACTGACCCCCCTAGCTCCCACCGTGCCCGTTGCGAAACGTGCCCGCTGAGATGTCTCACCAGGACAGGAAAGAACCATGACCCGCTTCGCTCGTTACCTCCTCCCCATCATGACCGTGCTCTTCGCCCTCCCGGCCTTCGCCGAGGACGGCGCGACTTCTGCCAAGGGCCTGCTCGGCATCGGCGCCGGCCTCGCCGTGGGCCTCGCCGCGCTCGGCGGCGGCATGGGTCAGGGCCGCACCGCCGGTAGCGCGCTCGAGGGCATCGCCCGCAACCCGAGCGCCTCGGGCAAGGTGTTCGTGCCCTTCATCCTCGGCCTGGCGCTCATCGAGTCGCTGGTGCTGCTCGCTTTCCTGATCGCCGCGGGCATCCTTGGGCCCATGGGCTGATCGGTCGCGCCGCGCGGCGTTGTTCGTTGCCGCTGTCTCGTCGACGTCGCCGCCACCGGTGGGCTCGTCGACGTGACAGCGGCTTTGTTGTGTGGGCCGCCCAGGGCGGTCGCTGAGTTTGAGGCCGTCGTGCCCAAGCACCGCAAGAAAGCAGCGCCAGAGCTCTCACCCTGGCGCCGCGCCACTGTCGACGTCGCGCTCGGTGCCGTGGATGCCGTGTCGGGCGCGCTGCTCGACGAGGGCGCCCTGGGCCTCGAGACCGAGGACGACGAGACGCGCGCGGTCCCCGGCCGCGCCCACCTCCCCACCGGGCGCGCCGCCGTCACTGGCACCTTCTCGCGCGCTCCCGGCCTCGAGGCGCGCGTGGCCAAGCGCCTGGCCGCGGTGGCGCGCTTCGCCGAGGGCGCAGGCGACCTCGAGCTCTCGTGGAGCGATCTCTTCCCCGAGGACTGGAACGCGGCCTTCCGCGCTCAGTGGCGACCCTTTCGCTGCGGCCGCCGCACCTGGGTGTGCCCGTCGTGGGAGCGCGCACAGTTCCGCGCCGAGCGCGTGGGCGACGGCGCCGCGCCCCTAGTGCTCTACCTCGACGCCGGCATGGCCTTTGGCACCGGCATGCACGAGACCACGCAGCTCTGCATCGAGGCGCTGGAGGCGCTGGCAGCGCCGCCGCGCGCGCTCCTCGACGTCGGCACCGGCACCGGCATCCTCTCCATCGCGGCCCTCAAGCTCGGCGCCGCGCGCGCCCGCGGCACCGACATCGACCCGGTGGCGGTGCGCGCCGCGCTCGATCACGCGCGCGACAACGGGGTGCGCGGCTTTGGCGCCGACGCCCGCATGCCCGACGCGGACGGACCCGTGTACGACGTCGTCATCGCCAACATCCTGGCGGGCACGCTGCTCGAGCTCAAGGACACACTCCTGGGCGCGCTCGCGCCCGGCGGGCGCCTGTTCCTCTCGGGCGTGCTGGCGGACCAAGAGCGCGCTGTGCGCGAAGCCTACGTGGCCGCGGGCCTCGCGCACGTCGGCACTGCCACCAAGAACGATTGGGTGCGCATCGATCTGCGCCGGCCCTCGTGAGCCAGCCCCTTAGGGCCCGCGAACGGACAAGTCGATCGGTGATCACTAGCGAGGCGCGTCTATGGCAAGGAGCCCCGCAGGGACGTGGCCGTCGCCACGGACCGAGGACGCGACGCCGCCAGCGACGATGGACCGCTCGCGAGGACGACCGAGTTGTCCATTCGCGGGCCCTAAGCAGCCAGCACGAGCGTGCCGGCAGCCGCCTGACAAGTTGTCACCAGCCGCAACCGTGCGCCAGATCACGCGTGCGGAACACAAGAGTGAAGGCACAATGCCAAGAGAACGTCGGTGCTGTTCACGCGAGCCGCTTCTTGCTGTCGTGAACATCGCCCGGAGGTCCGTCATGCGCGCCCTGCTCCTTCTCACCCCTGCCCTCGCCCTCGCGATGACCGCTTGCATGGTCGAGCGGGAGTACAGCGATCCCTTCCAGGCTCTGCCGCAGAGCGACCGCGCCTGGAGTGGCGACGGCGGCGACCTACGCATCAGCAACGGCCGGGTGAGCGGTGACCTCGGCCAGGTGCGCGACTTCGACGCGGTGGCCGACGACTCCTACGGCTACTCGGACGGCTCCTATTCGAACGTCTCGGTCACGGCCTATGACCAGCAGGAGCGCATGGGCATGATCATCGTCGATGTCAGCGGCGCCGACCTGCGCACGGTGCGCGCCGGCAGCTACCGCTTCGGCGGCCTCTCGACCGACTCCGTGGGCGGCGGCTCGCTCTCGGTGATCGGGTGCTCGTCGTCCACCGACGAGTACTACGACTCGCCCGCCAGCGAGGGCACCGTCACCATCACCGACACTCCCGAGGGGCGGCAGGTCGATGTGGAGGCGCAGTTGCCGGTGGAGACCGGCAGCACCGAGGCGACGGGCACCTTCGTCATCGCACGCCAGTAACTCGCAGGCAGCGCGCGAGCACACGGACGCTCCGGCCACGGGCCCGAGCGTCCGTGGCTTTTTTTTGCGGTGCAGCGAGCCGCGAGGCTCAGGTGCGTCGGCACGCCTGCGCTGGGGTGCAGGCCCCAAGCGCCGTCGCGCGCCTCTACACGCCCTGCCAGCCTCACGTCGACGCTGCCGTAGGATGGCCTATGCCCCGACCCGCTGCCGGCCTGACCGCCGCCTGCGTCCTTGCGCTCGCGTTGAGCCCGCCGAGCGGGTGCGCGTGCGGCCCGAGCGAGTGCGCGTCGCCCGACGGGGTCGCCGTCGATGTGCCAGAGGCTCGCTTGGGCGACGAGCCGCTCTCGGTGGTCACCATCAACCTGCTGCACGGCTGGAGCGACCAACGAAACGACGCCACGCTCGACGATCGCCTGGAGGTGGTCGCAGCGGCGCTGGCAGAGCTGCGGCCCCACGTGGTGCTGGTGCAGGAGGCGTCGGTGACGCCGAGCGACCGCCACTGCAACGTAGTGGCGACGCTGCGCGCTCGGCTAGCGGCGACGAGCGGCGAGCTCTGGGGCTCAGCCCATGCGCCCCGAAACGGCGCGGACCTGGTGTCGTTCGTCGAGGGCCCCGGGCTGCTCGCGCGCATCGCCTTCGGCGACGTCGAGGTGCTCGAGTTCGAGGCGCAGCAGGCCTTCGAACGGCGCGTTGCGGTGCTCGCCGCCGTGGAGGGCGGGCCCCACGTGGTCAGCGCGCACCTGGCCCACCACGACGACGAGCTCCGCGACGGCACCTTGATCCGCGTGCTGCAGGCGCGCGAGCTGGCGGGGCGCGTGGCAGCGCTCGCGCCGGGCGGCGCGCTCCCGCCCGCCGTGCTCGGCGGTGACCTCAACGACGTGCCCGGCAGCGAGACCCTCGATGCGTTGCTCGACGCGGGCAGCGTCGATCTCTGGACGCAGGGCGCGCCGCTCGAGGCAGAAGGTGGCACCGAGCTGGTCGGCGCCGTCGACGATCCGGGCGCCAGCTACGCGCGCCGCATCGATCACCTGCTGGGCTTTGGCGGCGTGGCCGCCACCGGATGCGCGCGCGTGCTCGACGCACCGGTGGACGCGGGTGGCGTGTTGCTGTGGCCCTCGGATCACGCCGGCGTGTCTTGCACCGTGGCACTTCCCGACACAGAGACGCATTGATCGGCGCTCATCGGCGTCCTCGACGAAGGGCGGCGCTGCGCGCTGTTCTGGCTGCGCCTCAGCGCGATCCTGTGTAGTTCTCCTCGCTCAGATCGGATCGCCACCGGTGGGCTTCGGGTCGGCGGGCTTCGGGTCGGCGGGCTTCGGGTCGGCGGCCTTCGCGCCCTTCGCTGTCTTCGGCTTCACCGGCTTCGGCTTCTCCGGTGCTTTCTCCGGCGGGACCGGCGGGGGCGGGTCGGAGAGGCCACCGCCGCGCGTGGGTGACTCGCCGACCTTCTCCGGGTCGATGGGCTTGTCGTGCACGCGCACGATGTAGTGGAGGTGGGGGCCCGTGACCCGGCCGGTGCTGCCCGACAGGCCCACGATCTCCTTGCGCCGCACCCGCGTGCCCTCGACGACGCCGGCGGAGTCGAGGTGGCAATACACGGTCTCGATGCCAAGCCCATGGTCGAGCACCACGTAGTTGCCGCTGATGGAGTCGCGGCTCTGGCGTTTGACGCCGCCGTTGTGCGCCGCGAACAGCGACGTGCCCGTGGGCGTGCCGAGGTCGGTGCCGTTGTGGAAGGCCTGCTTCCCCGTGACCGGGTGCATGCGATCGCCGAAGGGTGAGGTGATGCGGAAGCCCGGATCGGCCGGCCAGGCCAAGGTGCGCAGGCGATACACGGCGATGACGCTGAGCGCGCCCTGCAGCGAGCCGCGGCGCACCGAGGGCGTGAAGAAGGGCGCGTGCACCTCGACGTCCTCGCCGTTCTCGAGGGCTGAGCGCTCGGCCTGCGAGAGCGCCAGCTTGAGCGGGATGCTGCCGACGAACATCGCCTCGACGGCGAGCTCGGCGTTCTTGCCGTGCTCTTTGCCTGCGGCGGCGATGGCCTGCGCCGCCTCGTCGGCGCTGAGGCGCGCCTTGCCGGCGACGGGCGGGAACACGGTGCTGGTTCGCGGCGGCGCGGTCACGTCGCAGGTGGTGGGCGTGCAGCTGCCGTGCACCGACACCAGCGCGGCCAGCGCCTCGACGTCGATCTTGTGCTTCTCCGCGGCCGTCGCGATGGGCAGCGGGATCTTGCCCTCGGCCGCAGACGCGTCGGCCACAGCGCTGTCGTCGACCGCCGTCGCAAGCTCGCGCCCCTTGAAGGTGGCGAGCCAGCTAGGGCGCTGCTTCTGGCCGCGCGCGACGTTGAGCGCCGTCTCGGCGATGGCCCCGAGCGGCGTCATGGCGTACACGGCGTAGAGCAGCACCGCCATGAGCGTGAAGTCGAAGAACCCGCGCCGCTGTTGCGGCTCGTCGGGCGCTGTGGCGCCGGACAGGGCGGCGTCGGTGCTGGTCATGGCGCCGGCGTCGCCCGCGCCACCAGCGCGAAGAGGTCGTTGCCCTGCAAACCGGCCACCGCCAGCGGCAGCGCCACCAGCACGAGCCATGCGCCGCGCGTGCCCAGGCGCGTGAGCGAGAGCGCGCGCGACAGACGCGGCCACTTGTGGGGTGCTTCCATGCGCTTGGCGGCGCGCTCGCGCGCCAGGTCGCCGCGCGTCTGCGCGCGCAGGAGCGCGCCATGCAAGAGGTCGGGCGCGAAGCGCCACACCAGCACCGCCGCCGCCACGATGCCGACAAACGCGGCGAGTGCGCTGCCCCACAGGAGCTCGGGCGCAACGCGGCCAACGAGGTCGCGCGCCGCGTTCTCCACGGCGAGCGCGGCCATGAGCGCGCCGCCGAGGGTGAAGGCGAGCAGCGTGGGCATCACGGCCAGGCGCTCGACGTCGAGGGGCGAGAGCGCGTCGATCATGGCGCGACCGCTCGCGCGCAGCTCAGCGAACAGGCCGCGCGCGTTGCCGTCTTCGTGGCGGCCCCAGGTGAGGTCGAGCAAGAGCACGTCGAGCAAGAGCTCCACCAGCAGGGCGAGCACGATGGCGATGCGGTCCTTCTCCGCCAGGTCGATGAACACGGCGAACGACTCGGACCGGCGCGCCGCGTCCTCGGCCGCCATGCCGCCGGCGGCGGCGAGCCAGGCCAGGAAGCGCTCGACGTTGTCATCGGCCCACAGGTCCACCGCGTCGAGCGCGGCGTAGGCGAGGTCGTCGAGGTGGTCGGCCGCCAGGTGCACACCCATGAGCACCAGGCACAGCGCCGCCACCCGGCGGATGAGCCGGCGCTGCGAACCGAGGGACCAGGTGATGCGACGCAGCAGGGAGAGCACGCGCGCTTCCTTCACCGGAAGAACGCGCGAGCGCGCCACCGGTTCCGCAAATTCCGCGGATCTGCCACGGATGAGCATTGGATACCGCGAATCCGCGGTGCGGCGCCGAGGTTGACGTGGCTGGGACGCTGTGGGTGGTACGTGATCGGGCGCACGCCGGCGACCTCGCCGACGGCCTCGGCCCCCACGATGCGGCGCTGAGCCTGGCCGAGCTCTTCGACCGCTTGGGCGACTGGGGGCTCGAGGAAGGCGGCGCGGCCGACGAGCGCAGCGACGACGCGGTGCTCTTCGCCTGCGCCGCGACGCTGGCGGGAGCGGGCCCGCGCCTGGCGAGCGACGCGCGCGCCCTGCACGCAGCGTTGGCGCACGGGCGCACCAGCGCCGCCGAGGTGCGCCGCGCCCTCGCCGATGGTCAGCGAGCTGCCTCGCTCGGCGCGGCGGGCGGCGAGCTGCCCTGGCTGCTCGAGCACCTCGAGGCGGCCGAGGCGCGCTTGCGCGCAGCCGGCGTGGTGGGTGCGCCGAGCGCGCTCGCGCGCGCCCTCGAGCTCTTGCACCAGGGCCGCCTGCCGCCCTTCCTCGCGCGCTTCACCTGCGCCGAGCTGCTCGGCCTGGTGGACCCCACCGACCTTGAGCTGTGCGTGCTGCTCGCCTTGGGGCGGGCGGGCCTGCCGCTGTGCGCCACCCTGCCCTTCGACAGCGCCAACCGCGGGCTGCTCGCGGGCGTCGAGCCCGTGCTCGGCGCCTTCGAGGCCGCCCACGGCGTCGAGCGCCTCGAGGTGCGCCTTGAGGATGTGGCCGAGCCAGCGCTGCCGGGCGGGCCGCTTGGGCCCTTGGTGCGCGCCTGGTACGCGACCGACGGCGCCACCGTGGGCGACGACGTGCCTGTCGAGATCGCGCTCGTGCCCGATGGGGCCAGCGAGGCGCGCGAGGTCGCGCGCGTGGTGGCGGCGTGGCGCGCCGCCGACCCGAGCGCGCGCATCGCGGTGGCGCTGCGCAGCGTGGGCGACGACGACAGCGGCCAGCGCGTCGCCGACGCGCTCCTCCGTCACGACCTGCACGCGCGGGTGCGCCGCCGACCCTTGGTGGACACGCCCGCCGCGCGCCTGCTGCTCGACGTGCTGGCGCTGGCGCTGCACGGCGCGCCGCGCGATCGCCTGCTGGCGGTACTGGCGAGCCCCGTGCGCAAGGGCGCGCTAGCGCTCGAGGAGGTGGCGCGGGTGCACCGCGCCTTGCGGTTGGCGGCTGCGCGCACCGACGTCGAGGACGCCGCACGCACCAGCGGCGGTTACCGGCATCGGCTCGAGCGCTTCGCCGCTGGCGCCGACGAGCGCGACGAGCGCGAGGCGGCGCGCGACGCCCTCGAGTTGCTCACGCCGCTCTTGACGCGCGCGCGCGCGCTGCCGGAGGAGGCGCCCTTGCAGACGCACCTGCGCGCCATCGCCGCCGTGGCGCACGACCTGCTCGCTCCCGACGCGCACGTGAGCTGCGCCGAGGTAAGCGCGCTGGTGGCGAGCGCAACCGCCATGGCGGAGCGCGTGGCGCGCCCCGGCGACGAGGCGCTCCCGCTGTCGGCCGCGGCGCGGCTGGTGGAGGGCATGTTGCGCGCGGCCCAGGCCCGCGCGACCGACGCGCCGGGAGACGGTCCCGAGATCTTGTCGCTGCCGGAGCTGTGGGGCCGCCGCTTCGATCACGTGGTGGTCGCCGGCTGCGTCGAGGGGCGCCTGCCGCGCACCGAGCGCCCCGAGCGGCTGCTCTCCGATCTCGACCGCGCCTCCATCAACCAAGCGCTGGGGCGGCCCGCGTTGCGCTTGTTCGACGACGACCCGCTCGCGACCGCGCCGGTGCCGCGCACCCAGGCGCTCGAGCCCGTGTGGATGCTCGGCGCGCTGCGCGCGGCGGGGCGCTCGCTCTTGTTGACGGCCGCGCGGCGCGACGCGCGCGGACGCGAGGTGGCGCCCAGCGTGTTCCTGCTCGAGGCGCTGCGGGCGTGCGGCGCCGGCCCCCATGCCACGCATGCGGGCCGCCGCTTCCCCCGCGCGCGCTCCACCGGCGATCGCGCCGTCGACGCCGCGCGCAGGATCGCCGCCGCGAGCCTCGACGTCGACGCCGAGCCTGTCGACGATCTCGAGCCCGCGCTGCGCGCGCGCGTGGCGTTTGCGATCGCCATGCGCGACGAGCGTGCGCGCTTCTTCTCCCGATCCGACGACGTGAGCGCGCTGCAGGCGCGCGCGCCCTTCGCCTTCGCCGTGGCGCCCGAGCGCGTGGCACGCACCTTCGGCGGCTCCTTTGGCTTGGCGCGCGAACAGCCGCTCTCGCCCACGCGCCTGGAGGCGCTGGCGGGCTGCCGCTGGTACGGCTTCGTCAAAGAGGTGCTCAAGGTCGACGTCGAGCGGCCCGCAGGCAACGCGGCCGATCAGCGCGTCATCGGCACCCTCGCGCACGCCGTGATGGAGCGCTTCTTCCTCGAGCGCAAGCGCGCGGGCGTACCCGCCACGCGCATGACGCCAGCGGATCGTCAGCGCGTGCGCACCTTGGTGCACGACGAGGCGGCGCCGCTGTTGGCCGGGCGGGCCACCGGCCACCTGGGCGCCATGCAGGCGCAGATCGCTTGGCTCGCCACCGCGCTGGTGCGCGCGGTCTCCATGCTGGCGCGTGAACCACCCGTGGCCGGCGTCGAGCCCACGGACCTCGAGGTGCAGGTGGGCGCCAGCACGCGCGCGCGACCCGCCGAGCTGTCGCCGGTGCCCATGACGGTGGGTTCGCACACGCTCTGGTTTGGTGGCGTCATCGACCGTGTCGACGAGGGCCCCGGCGGGCGCGCCGTGATCGACTACAAGACTGCGAGCACCAGCAGCATCAAGGGGAAGGTGAAGGGCGACGCGCTGTTCACGACGCACTTCCAGCTCCCGCTCTACCTGCGCCTGCTCGAGCACCACCGGCCCACCGCCGCCGATACGACGCTGCACGCCTACCTGGTGTCACTGCTCGACGGCACCGTCAGCGCCGACCTCGCCGCGCTTCCGGAGCTGCGCGCGCGCGTCCTGGACGATACCCACGCCGAGGGCTTGGCGGCGGGGATCGGCCGGGTGCTCTTGCCCGTGCTCGCTGGCGTGCTGCCTGCCGACCCCAACGATCGCTGCGACCGCTGCCGCGTGCGCCGCGTGTGCCGGGTGCCGCTCGGCGCCGACCACGCGCCCCATGAGCCGGGCGACGACGAGGGCGGACCATGAACCACGCGCCGCACAACCGCGTGGTGGTGGCGGGCGCCGGCACCGGCAAGACCCATGCGCTCGTGGTGCGCTACCTCGACGCCCTGTTCGGCCTCGACGAGGATGACGCGGCGCCACGCTCGCCCGAGCGCATCCTCGCCATCACCTTCACCGACAAGGCCGCAAACGAGATGCGTGCCCGCGTGCAACGGCGCCTGGCGTCGCTGTTGTTCGCGTTGCGCGGCGGCGACGAGAGCGCCCTCGACGAGGTCGAGCGCGCGTTGCTGGCGCGAGCGCGGGAGCGCGGCCGGCCGGTGACGCCGGCGCTCCTCGAGGCGATGCGGCGAGCGCTCGCCACCGCGCCCATCCTCACCTTCCACGCGTTCTGCGCGCGCACGCTGCGCGAGCATGCCATCGCGGGTGGCCTCGACCCGGGGTTCACGGTGCTCGAGGCCGACGACGAGCGGCGCTTGCTCCTCGAGACCGCCGAGGCCGCGGTGCTCGACGCGCTCCGGCACCCCTTGGTGGCCGAGCTGTGCGCGCGCGTCGCGCTCCGTGGCTTCGGCGAGAAGAAGGGCTTGGTCGAGTGCCTGGTGGCCGTGCACCAGGCGCTGGCGGAGCGCGGCCTGCGCGCCGACGACCTCGCGCTCGCCAGCGACCCGGCGCACGTCGAGCGCGCGGTGGTGGGGTGCCTCGACGCCGTGGACCGCGCGCTGCTCGCCATCAAGGCGACCACGCCGGTGGCGATGGAGCGCCTCGTGCGTGCCAAGGAAGCGCTCGGAGCAACGCGCGCCGGGTGGCTGGCGCGCGCAGACGCACACGACGACGATCCCGAGGCGCGCCTGGCGCACGTCTTCCCGGACCTGCGCAACGCTACCGCCGGTCAGTGGGGCGGACGCGCGCTCGACGATGCGCGCCGCGCGTTGGTGGGCGCCGTGACCTCGCTGGGCGCTGCGCTCGTCGACGCCTATACGAGCGAGCTCGCGCCCGTGGTGCGCGCGCTGCTCGTCGAGGTGAGCGCGCGCGCAGCACGAGAGAAAGACGCGCGCGGCGCGCTCGGCTTCGGCGACCTGCTGCTGCGCACGCGCGCGCTCTTGCTCGCCGAGCGCGCCGTACGCGCGCGCGTCAAGGGCCGCTTCGACCGCGCCCTGGTCGACGAGTATCAAGACACCAGTCCGGCGCAGGAGGACATGCTCGCGCTGCTGATTGAGGACCCGAGCGTGCACGCGCCGATACCGCCGGGCACGCGCCCCCTCGACGTGCTCGCGCCGCACCCAGGGCGCGCCTTCCTGGTGGGCGACGCCAAGCAGAGCATCTACGGCTTCCGCGGGGCCGACCCGAGCGTGCTGACACGCGCGCTCGCGCGCGTGGGCGGGCGCGAGGAGCTCGTGGTCAACCGCCGCTCCACCGCGCCCGTCGTGGCGGTGGCCAACCTGATCGCGGCGCACGCGCTGACCCGCGGGCCGCTGCCAACCGACGCCGCCGCCATCGTGCCCCTGCAGGCGTTTCGCGGCGGCGAGGGCGCGGCCGGCGCGCACTGGCTCATCGACACCGAGGGCGCCGACCCCGCGGTGCGGCGCTGGGGCGCCGACGAGCGCGAGGCCGCCGTGGTGGCGCAACGCCTGCGCGCGCTCCTCGACGAAGGTGCGATGGCGCCACGGGACGCGTGCGTGCTGGTGCGACGTGGTCGCGCCGCCACCCTGCACGCGCGCGCGCTCCAGCGCGCCGGCGTGCCCGCCGTCGTCGTCGGCGGCGACGGCTTCTACCGGCGCCCCGAGGTGGCCGACGCGCTCTGCGCGCTCGCGCTCGCGCTCGACTCCACCGACGAGCTCTCGCTGTTGGCGGTGCTGCGTTCGCCGCTGGTGGCCGTACCCGACGATCAGGTGTTGGCGCTCTACGAGGCCCTCCCGGGCAAGAAGCGCGGGCTCACCTGGGGCCGCGCGCTGGCCGCGAGCGAGGCGCCCACCGTCGACGGCGCCGTGCGCATGCGCCTGGTGGCCTTCGACGCCGTGCTCGCGCTCGTGCGACAGCGCCTGCTGCACGAGTCCCTGGCGCGCGCCCTCGACGCCGTGGTGGAAGAGGGCAGCTTGGCCGCGCTGTGCGCCGTCGAGCACGACGCGCAGGAGCGGCTAGCCAACCTCGAGAAGCTGCGCGCGCTGTGCGCAGCCAAGGACGAGAGCGGTGTCGTCGCGCTCTTGCGTCTGCTGGAAGCCCTCGACGATCCGCCCGCAGAGCCGCCCGCCGCCGCCGCCACCGACGACGACGGCGATGACGAGGCAGCCGTGGGTGCGCGCCCGGCCGGCGCGGTCAGCGTCATGACCATCCATCAGGCCAAGGGCCTGGAGTTCCCCATCGTGGTCATCGCCGACGCCGGCACCGGCCTGCGCGCCGAGAGCGACGACGTGCTCTTCGACGTCGAGGCCGGCCTGGCCGTGACCGCGCGCGGCCGACCTATCGCCGCGTGCGCGCCGAAACGCGCGGCTGGCGCCGACGGGCCTGTCACGGCGCTGCAACGCGTGCGTCGCCGCCTGCGCGTACGCGCCGAAGCAGAGCTGGCCCGCCTCCTCTACGTCGCCGCCACGCGCGCGCGTGAACGCGTGTTCGTGGTGGGTCAGGCGGGCCGTAACTTCTCCATGCTGACGCTCTTCGCCGAGGTGCGCGAGCGCGCGCCCGAGCAGATGGACGCGCTGCTCCCGCAGGTGGCGGTGACGCCGATGCGCTAGCAGGTTGTTGAGAAACAACCTGCTCCGGTGCCCGTGCCCGATCTGCGGATCGGCGGGGCCTGGCGGCCCAGATCGCGCAGGGCACGCGCGCGGGGCAGGTCGTTCTTCAACGACCTGCTACAACGGAGCCATGCGCCGCCCCCTGCCCGCCGGCTTCCTCCAGCGTCTCGAGGACATCGTGGGCGGCGCCTTCGTCATCGCCGACGCCGAGCGCTTGTTGCCCTACGGCGCCGACGAGACGCCCAACCTGCGGCCCTCCCTGCCCGACGTTGTGGTGCGGCCCGGTTCCGCTGACGAGGCCGCCGACGTGGTGCGCGCCTGCGCCGAGGCCAAGGTGTTCATCACGCCGCGCGGGGCCGGCACCGGCAAGTCGGGCGGCTGCGTGCCGATCCACGGCGGCGTGGTGCTTGCGCTCGATCGCCTCACCCGCATCGTCGACATCGACCAGGCCGACGGCACCTGCAACGTCGAGCCCGGCGTCATCCTCGAGACCCTGCAGCAAGCAGTCGCCGATCGCGGCATGTTCTACCCGCCCGACCCGGCCTCATTGGCGTCGTGCACCCTCGGTGGCAACGTGGCCGAGAACGCCGGCGGGCCGCGCGCGCTCAAGTACGGCGTCACCAGCAGCTACGTGCTCGGCCTCGACCTGGTGTTGCCCACGGGCGAGCGCCTGCGCACCGGCAAGCGCACCACCAAGGGTGTCGCCGGCTACGACCTCACCTCGCTCGTGGTGGGCAGCGAAGGCACGCTGGCCGTCGTCACCGGCATCACCCTCAAGCTCCTGCCGAGCCCGCGCTTCGTGCAGACGGCGCTGGCGGTGTTTCCGTCGTCCGAGGCGGCGGTGCTGGGCGTCAACGCCATCTTCGGCGCCGGCGTGCTGCCGCGCACCCTCGAGTACCTCGACCGCGCCTCCATCGACGCCGTGCGCGCCATGAGCCCGCCCTACCGCTTCCCTGCAGGCGCGGGCGCCGCGCTCTTGGTCGAGACCGACGGCGAGAGCGAGGCGGGCACGCTGGAGGCGCTCAGCCGCGCGCTCGAGGCCTGCGCCGACGCGGGCGCCACCGACACGCTGCTCGCCACCGACAGCAAGAAGCAGCGCGAGATCTGGGCCACGCGCCGCATGCTCTCGGAGGCCACCAAGCGCATCAAGGGGCGCAAGGTCAGCGAGGACATCGTGGTGCCGCGGAGCAAGATCCCCGAGATGGTGGCGCGCACCGGGGCGCTCGGCGACAAGCACGACCTGCTCACGTGCAGCTTCGGCCACGCCGGCGACGGCAACCTGCACACGCAGATCCTGTTCGATAGCGACGAGGATCTGCCACGCGTGGACGCGCTCCTCGACGAGCTGTTCCGCGTGGTGCTGGAGCTTGGCGGCACCATCACCGGCGAGCACGGCGTGGGCATCTCCAAGAAGCCCTGGCTGCCGCTGGAGCTCTCCGACGAGGTCATCGCGCTGTCGCTGCGGCTCAAGCACGCGTTCGATCCGGCGGGCATTCTCAACCCGGGCAAGGTCTTCCCCGAGAAGCTCGCGCTGCGGGCGGCCAAGCGCGACCAGACGACCTGAAGCGAAGGCAGGCAGGGTGCGCGTCCGTGACGACGGTAGGCATTCGCGCCTGGTGCTCGCCGCCCGTCCTCGATGTACGGACGGTGCACAGCAGCGCAGTGAACGGACGCTACGCGTACCGCATGAAGCGCCCATTCCCGGATGGCCGCACACACCTCGTCCTCGCTGGCGCCGGCCGTTGAAGAAGCTCGTGCGCTACACGGCCACCCTGGCGAGCGAGCGAAGCTCGCGGCCGTCGGCGGCCGCGCCGCTCATCCCGCCGGCCCGTTTCCATCTCTTGCGCTTCCACGGGGCGTTCGCCCCGCATGCTCACGGGCAGCTGAGGGGCGCCGCGCGCGCCCGGGTCCCGGTCACCCTCCCTGGGGTTTGGCCGCCAGGGCCTTGAGCTTCTCCTTGATGCGCTCGAAGCGCTTGCGCGCGGCCGCGGACTTCTTCTTCACCGCGGCCTCCGAGGCTTCCTCACCCTCGTCGAGCAGGGCCCGCGCCACCTCGTCCCACTCCATGGCCCGATCCACGCGCAGGATGAGCAGCTCCTGCTCTTCGACCTCGAGGGCGTCGCGCAAGGCGCGCACCCGATCCTTCACCTCGGTGCGGCGCCAGACGGAGGTGCGGCTGCGCAGCTCGTGCACGAGCTGCCCCACGGCGCTGGCGTCGTCGGCACGGACGCCACGCCGACGCAGGGGATCGCGCCGCCAGCGCGCCGCCGCGTGACGCGCCAGGGCGTAGCTCCAGGTGCGCAGGGAGGCGTCGCCGCGAAAGGTCGCCAGGCCCCGCAAGACGTCCTCGCTCCACATGCCAAAGACATCCCCCGCGGCGTCGTCGTCCCGCAGGGTGGCGCACAGGAAGCCGTAGATCTCGGGGCCGAGCCCTTGGACCAGGGCATGGACCGCAGGCCCCACGCGGCCCGCCGCCAGCTCCGCGCGCACCTCCAGGTCCACCGCCCCGCCCTCGCTCATGGGCCAGATCTGCCCGGAAAGCCCAATGAAAACAATGGGATTGCCGGGGGCGTCCGCGCCGGGATCTGCCCGTGTCACACGCGACGGGTCGCGTCTCTTCCTGTCAGGAGACACGAAGCCATGAAGACCCTCGCCGCCCTCGTCCTCGCCGCCGCCGCCACCAGCGCCCTCGCCGTTATGGCCGTGGACCGCGCGCCGTCCCCCGCCAACTACGTGGAGGCCAGCGACGCCGAGATCGAGGCCATCTTCGCGGAGGCGGCGGCGAGCGGCCTGGTGGTGCAGTGCGAGGCCGCCGACACAAGCTCCGGCTGCAAGCGCTGACGCCGGAACCGGGTCAGCCCGCCGTGGCCTCTTCGATGAGCTGCTCAAGGTCGGAGGAGGTGAGGTCGAGCAGCCACAGGTCGGCCTGGGGCTCTTCGGTGGTCACCCATGCGGTGCCGTCCTCGGCCACGACAGCCTCCAGGACCGTCACTCCCTTGGGTGCTGTGTAGATCTCACGCTCCTGGCCGCTCTCGAGGTCGAGCACCAGGACCTTGGAGGGCTGCAGGCCGTACAGCAGGTGGCGCGAATCCGGTGTGAAACGAGGGATGGTCACGAAGGCGATGCCGCCGCTGCGCGGGTAGGTCCGCACCTTGCCAGACTCGAGGTCCATGACGGCGAGGTCGACGGCGTCACCGTCCTCGCCCTCGGTTTGACCTGCGACGCGCGACCCGTCCTCCGTGATGGAGAAGGGCCGGAAGGTTGTCTCCCCTTGCTGCTGCCGCGACAGCACCCGATGGGAGAGCACCACGCCCTGCGCATCGAGCTCGAGCAGCGCGCTGACGCCGGTCTGGATCGAGGCGCCCACCACGCGGCGACCGTCGGCGCTCCAATCCACTTCCACCAGCTCTGCCAGGTCTGGGGGCAGCACCACCGGGCGAG
>JADZDP010000014.1 GCA_020850995.1 Deltaproteobacteria bacterium | reverse complement strand
CCTTGGGCAGGTCGAGCTCGCTCGCCGGGTTCGCGAGCAGGAGGTTTCTGCGCACGAGCCAGGCGAAGAAGGTCTTCACGACGACGAGCCGCGCCACCTGCGCCTCGGCCGAGCGCGGCTTCGCGTCGCGGACGCGCACCTCGTGGAAGACGTGGGTGCGGTAGCGCTCCAGGATGTCGCGGGTGACGTCGGCGGGCCGCGTGATGTCCCGGTCCTTGAGCCACGAGATGAAGTGGGCGAGGTCGTACCTGCGGTTCTTGAGCGTGCGCCAGGAGAAGTGGCGCTGCTCGAGGTCCGCCAGGAACGTCTCGCCAAGGGCGCCGAGCCCGCGGGGATCGGCGGTGTCGCCGACGGGCGGCTTCTTCGTCGTCTCACTCCGCCGCGGCATCGGTCGTCTCTACGGTTGGACGGCGCACGGTGGAGCCCAGAACACCGCGTTTCGCGGGCTCCCCGCGTTCCTCGTCGACAACCGGGGGCCGGCCAGCCCCCGGCCGGGTACCGGCCGGCCCCCGGCCGGCCCCCGGCCGATCGGAAAATGACCCCGGCCGGTCGCCGTCGTAGCGCTCGCTCACCTCGACCAGGCCAGGCATGAAGCGCTCGCCGTCCTCGCCCTCGCCGCCCCACGAAAGCTCGTAGCTGACGAGCGGCCCGCGCGCGTGCATCACCAAAAGCTCGAGCTCGACGAGCCGCGCCAGGTGCACCTTGAGCTGCGAGTTGCCGATCCCGAGCGCCTCCCGCACGTCGCGCCGCGAGAAGCGCACGTCGCCAGCGTCGCAGGCATCGCGTTTCGCCCGCTCGTCGACGAACGCGCGCAGCTTCGTGAGCACCACCCGCGTCTGCGGCGGCAGCTCGTCGAGCGAGCGGCCGAGCACCTCGTGAGCGAGCCGGTTCGCGAGCTTGATGTCCGCGGCGGTGACCTCGAGGTACTCGACGCCGTTCCTCACCTTCAGCTCGCGCTGGTGCTGGTGCACGAGCGCGATGGCGTCGATGAGCCCGAGGTACTTGTTGTGGTCGCGCCGGGTGCGGGTCTTGTCGTCTCGGAAGGTGAGCTTCAGCGCGAACGGGTTCACCACCGCGAGCGGCCGCAGGAGCCGCTGGGCGTTCTTGTGCAGCTTCTGCAAGGACTCCCGCCGCCGGCGCTCGACGATGCCCTCGAGCGTGCGCCGCCGCCGCTGCGCGTCGTGGATGGCCCGGGTCTGCGCGCGCTCCTCGTCCACCGAGAGCACCAGGCAGCGGTTCAACAGCTCCTCGTCGACGTCGGCCGCGGTGGTCGTGAGCATGATCATCACCGGGCCCTCCACCCGATACTCGTGCGTGATGAGCTTGCCGGTCTCGCCGTCCTTCCCCGTCGAGGCGATGGTGAGTTCCTTCTCGGACTGCAGGAGCTTCAGCGCATAGGAGGCGCGCTCGGCACCCTCCTCCTCGACCACGGCGAGCACCTTGTGCTTCAGGTCGACGGCGCCCATGTAGAACAAGCTCTGCCCCGTCATCGCCGAGTACTTCTCGAGGTCCTCCTCGGGGCAGAAACCCAAGACCGCCTCCATCAAGGAGCTCTTCCCCGCCGCCGACGACGACTGCACGATGACGGCGAGCGGGTCTTCGAGCTTCCTCGACGTCATCGCCAGGTACGCCACGAGCTTGTTCGTCTCCTCGCCCACCACGCCGCACCTTTGGAGGTCGCTCAGGACGTGCTCGAGCAGGAGCGGGTCCTGCAGGAGCGCCAGCGCCTGTGCCTCGTCGTCGGCGGACAGCTCGGGGGCGACACGCTTGGGCGCGAGCGCCTCCTTGAGGCGCCGGTCCACCTCGTCCTCGAGCGCCATCATCAGCTTGGCGACGTCGCTCTTCACGAGGTCCTCGTCGAGCGACAGCTCGCGCGCGGCCTCGCGCACGAAGTGGGCGCGGCCCTTGGCGGCGTACAGGTCGAGGCTGTCGACAAAGAGTGCGCCGCCACGCTCGCCAAACAAGGTGCAGCGCAGCGCCGAGCGCGATAGGTTCTTCTGAAGTCCCCGCGCGCGCCAGCGACGATCGCCGAGCATTAGCGTCACCTCGTCGCCTGCGGCGGCAGCGCCAGGAGAGGGAACGGCTAAAGAAGGAGCCGCTGGCTGCTCCTCTTTAGCGGCCTCTTCCACCTTGGCGACGACGACGATCGGCCGCGGCTTCACTGGGCCCATGGGTACGGCCTGCTCGACCGCCAGGCGCAAGGACTTCTCGGCCGGCTGCACCTTGCGCGCGTACTCGTTGACGTCCATCCCCTTCGGCAGCTGCACGCGAAACACCTCGACGCCGGCGGCGAGCAAGCGCACGCCGTGCGCGGCCGCAGCGGCGTTGCCGGCGTCGTCAGCGTCGTAGGCCAAGAGCACGCGCTCCACCTTGCACAGGCGCGCGAACAGCTCGTCGGTCATGCCCTCGACGCCGTAGATCGAGGTCACGTTGCGGATGCCGTGGCACCAGAAGGTGAGCGCGTCGATCAACGCCTCGCACACGATCACAGTCGACGATGAGAGCGCCGCGGGGTTGAGCACGCCACGGTGCGGCCCGGGCAGGTACAGGTGAAGCGGCGTCCCCCTCCGCAGCGAGCCCGCCGGCGCGATCTTCCGCCCGTACAGGTTCACGACACGGCCGCCGTCGTCGACGAGGGGCACCACCAAAGAGCCGGTCAGGTGCTCGTGCCCGCTCGCGCGTAAGACGCCGACGCGCTCGAGGCGCTCGCGGATCTCAGCTCCCGCCTTCGTGAAGCGCGCCGGCAGCCGGTAGCCGAGCGTCCGGTTCGCGTAGCCGAGCTGAAAGGCGTCGATGACGTCAGGCGAGGTGAGCCCGCGCTCCTCGAGGTACGCGAGCGCCTCCGGGCTCTCCTTGAGCGTGCGCTGGTAGTAGTTGGCGACCTGGCCGAGCAGCTCCGCCTCGGCCACATCGAGCGCGAGCGCGGCAGGCTCACGGGACGGGTGAAGCTCGATGAGGACATCCACTGCGCGCCGGAAGCTCACCTTCCGCTCCCGCATCACCCAGTCGACCACGCTGCCGCCGGCACGGCAGGCACCCAGGCAGTGCCACAGGTTCTTTGACGGTGTGACCACCAGCGACGGGGTCTTGTCGTCGTGGAACGGGCATTTGCCGCGCAGGTCCTGGCCGTGTCGCTCGAGCTGAACGCCGGAGGCCTCCACCAAGGAGGCGATCGGCACCTCCCGCTTCAGCCGCTCGAGCTCGTCCGTGGGGATGCGCGCCATCGGTCCCTCCCGTGAAACCCTGTCAAGCCCCGAACACCGCGCATCGCCCTTTCGGACCGCGCGAACATGATCTAATCTAAGTTGGTGTCGAACCGCAACCACCCCGGCTACCCGCGAGATGGGCCTTATCCTCATTGGGACATGGCCCACCGTTCCACGAGGAGAGACCCACCCATCTTCGGTCAGCGCTTGGCCGCGCTCCGTCGCCAGCACGGGCTCACCCAGCCCGAGCTCGGCGACAAGCTCGGCATCTCAACCAAGATGGTGGACTACTACGAGCACAGGGCGAGGAACCCCTCCATCGCCATCGTGCAGAGGGCCGCCGAGCTCTTCGCCGTCAGCGTCGCCGACCTCCTCGGTGAGGGCGCAGTCCCGCCGCCGACGCGGAAGAAGCCGGGGCCGCCTTCGGCGCTCGAGGAGCGGATCGAGCAGCTGCGCAAGCTCCCGCGGACTCAGCAGGACGTCGTCATCAAGATGATCGACGGCCTGCTGGCGGCGGCGTCCCGCTAGTGCGAGGCGGGAGCAAGCACATCACTGAGCACACGCACACCAGTGCGTGTGCGGACGAGGGCGGCAAGGTTGGTTTCAGCGAGGGGGGTGGCCTCCCTTGTGCGCGACACGACCTGGCCGCCTGCCGAGACCCGGTACCACAAACATGTATCGAACGGCTCGCGGGTGGTAGCGAGGCCGTAGAAGACGCGCAGTTCAGTCGTCGACGGCGACATGATTAGGACGCTCAACAAGGCGTAGTCCTCTTGTAGGATCTCGTACGGAGCGAATTTCACATCTGCCCATTCGCGCTCATCGAGGGACGTGCGAATGGGGAAGATCACCAGCGTCTCGAAAAGTGCGCTCGCCAGCGACTCCCATTCGTCATACTTCTCGTCGTCGCGCCATGGGATGCCGAGGCACTCGACGTGCGGAATAAGCGCGATGAGCGCTCTACGGAAATTGAGTACTAGCTCCATCGTCGTTTTCACGGCGGCCCACCGAGAACTGCGTCTAGCATCGCCCGCTCACCCTCCGTGAGAGCTCGTTTGACCGTTGCCCCAACGCCCGGTGCGATCTCCTTCGCGCGTTCGGCGGTGATGTCCAAGATCACCTCCCCGCGCTCGTTGGTTACAAACAGCCTCTCCCCACCGCCGCGGACGATGCTGTTGGCGGGGCCGACTAGCGACTTCACCCTTGAACCGCTCCGGCCGCCGAAGAGCACAACATCGGTTCTGGCCTCGAGGGGGATAACTCGCGCGGCGGCACCCGCGCCGACAAGGCGACCAAATGCCATCTCGACGGGGGCCCCGATGAGGACGCTGGCGGCCAAGCCGATTCCAACACCTGTGGCGGTGCGCGCTGCGTCACCAACCGGCTTCACCCCGCCGAACGACGTCTGAGGCAACCCGACCCGGTGTACGCCGCCTTCAACGGCGACCTCCACTGCCTCACCGACGCGATTCTCGACGTCCCGCTTCCGGCGTGTGAGCTCGTCCCACGCATCCTGCGCAGCCTGCTTGGCGCGCTCCCAGGCGCTCTTCTCGCGTTCCGCCTGGGCACGCTGCTCTCGGCGCGCGGCTTCGGCCTCCGCGCGCTCGGCCTGCAGTCGCGCGTACTCTTCACGGTTCTCGCTGCGAATCCGATCTGCCTCTTCGTTTCGTCGACGCTGCTCTCGGCACTGCGCGTCGCAGTCCTCCTTCTTCTTCGACCGCACAACCGTACCGTCCGGGCTGACCCAGTCCACCTCGTAGTCAGCCGGAGGATCGCCGATCGTCTGAGGGCCGGCCGGCGCCCCCTGCACCCCCAACCCCCACGGGTCCCGCAGGTTGATGGGGTCACCTGCGGCGTACGCAAACAACCCCTCCGAATCCACGTTCCCCAGCGGATCGCGCGTCAAGAACCCGCGCAGGTGCGGCGCGTACACCCGATTGCGCAGGTCGACGAGCT
>JADZDP010000013.1 GCA_020850995.1 Deltaproteobacteria bacterium | reverse complement strand
CCTTGGGCAGGTCGAGCTCGCTCGCCGGGTTCGCGAGCAGGAGGTTTCTGCGCACGAGCCAGGCGAAGAAGGTCTTCACGACGACGAGCCGCGCCACCTGCGCCTCGGCCGAGCGCGGCTTCGCGTCTCTCACGCGCACCTCGTGGAAGACGTGGGTGCGGTAGCGCTCCAGGATGTCGCGGGTGACGTCGGCAGGGCGGTGGAGGTCTCGGTCAGAGAGCCACGAGATGAAGTGGGCGAGGTCGTACCTGCGGTTCTTGAGCGTGCGCCAGGAGAAATGGCGCATGGTGAGGTCTTGCAAGAAGGCCTCGCCGAGCGCGCCCGCGCCACGCGGATCGGCGGTGTCGCCGACGGGCGCCTTGGGCTTCTTCTCATTCCGCCGCGGCATCGGTCGTCTCTACGGTTGGACGGCGCGCGGTGGAGCCGGGAACACCGCGTTTCGCGCCGTTCTCACGTTCCTCGTCGACAACCGGGGGCCGCGACCCCCCCGCGACCGGCCCGCGAGGGGCCCGCGACACCCCCGCGAAGTGGCCCTCGGACCCCCGCGAGGTCGCCGTCGTACCGACGGCCGTGGACGCCGTGGGGTCGACGAGCCCTGGCAGGAAGCGGGCGCCCTCGTCGCCCTCGCCGGTGAAGCACAGCTCGTAGACGAAGCGGGCGCCGGCGCGGTGCAGGAGCACGAGCTCGAGGTCGGCCAGGCGCTCGAGGTGCACGCGCAGCTGTGTGTCGCCGAGGCCGAGGGCCTCGCGCGCCTCGCGCCGGCTGAAGCGCACGGCGCCGGCGTCGACGGAGTCGCGCTGTGCGCGCTCGTCCACGTACGCGCGGAGCTTCTGGAGCACCACGCGCGTCTGCGGCGGCAGCTCGTCGAGCGATCGGCCGAGCACCTCGTGCGCCAGGCGGTTCGCGAGCTTCACATCGGCGGCCGTGGCCTCGATGTACTCGACGCCGTCCTTCACACCCAGCTCGCGCTGGTGCTGGTGGACCAGGGCGATGGCGTCGATGAGCCCGAGGTATTTGTTGTGGTCTCTGCGCGTGCGCGTCTTGTCGTCGCGAAAGGTGAGCTTCAAGGCGAACGGGTTCACCACCGCGAGCGGCCGCAACAGCCGCTGCGCGTTCTTGTGGAGCTTCTGCAGCGACTCTTTGCGCCGGCGCTCCACGATGCCGTCGAGCGTGCGCCGTCTCCGCTGCGCGTCGTGGATGGCGCGGGTCTGCGCGCGCTCCTCATCCACAGAGAGGACCAGGCAGCGGTTCAGCAGCTCCTCGTCGACGTCGGCCGCGGTGGTCGTGAGCATGATCATCACCGGGCCCTCCACCCGGTACTCGTGCGTGATGAGCTTGCCGGTCTCGCCGTCCTTCCCCGTCGAGGCGATGGTGAGCTCCTTCTCGGACTGCAGGAGCTTGAGCGCATAGGAGGCGCGCTCGGCGCCCTCCTCCTCGACCACCGCGAGCACCTTGTGCTTGAGATCGACGGCGCCCATGTAGAACAAGCTCTGCCCCGTCATCGCCGAGTACTTCTCGAGGTCCTCCTCGGGGCAGAAGCTCAGGACCGCCTCCATCAAGGAGCTCTTCCCCGCCGCCGACGAGGACTGCACGATCACCGCCAGCGGGTCTTCGAGCTTCCTCGACGTCATCGCCAGGTACGCCGTCAGCTTGTTCGTCTCCTCGCCCACCACGCCGCACTTGTTGAGGTCACTGAGGACGTGCTCGAGCAAGAGCGGGTCGGAGAGCAGCGCCGTGGCCTCGGCCTCCTCGTCGGCCGTCAGCGCGGGCGCCGTGCGCTTCGGAGCCAGCGCCGCGCGCAGGCGGCGGTCCACCTCGTCCTCGAGCGCCATCATCAACTTCGCGAGGTCGCTCTTGACCAGGTCCTCGTCGAGCGACAGCTCGCGCGCCGCCTCGCGCACGAAGTGGGCGCGCCCCTTGGCGGCGTACAGGTCGAGGCTGTCCACGAACAACGCGCCGCCACGCTCGCCGAACAGCGTGCAGCGAAGCGCCGAGCGCGTCAGGTTCTTGCCGAGCCCGCGCGCGCGCCAGCGACGGTCGCCGAGCTGCAGGGAGACCTCGGCGTCGACGGCAGCAGGAGTGGCTAGAGGAGGAGCCGCCGGCTGCTCCTCCTTAGCGGCCTCTGCCGCGGGCACGGCGACGGGCCTCGGCTTCACCGGCCCCATCGGCACGGCCTGGTCGAGCACCAGGCGCAGCGACTTCGCCGCCGGCGTCACCTTGCGCGCGTACTCGTTGGCGTCCATCCCCTTCGGGAGCTGCACGCGAAACACCTCGACGCCGGCGGCGAGCAAGCGCGCGGCGTGCGCGGCCGCAGCGGCGTTGCCGGCGTCGTCGGCGTCATAGGCCAACAGCACGCGCTCCGCTTTGCACAGGCGCGCGAACAGCTCGTCGGTCATCCCCTCGACGCCGTAGATCGAGGTCACGTTGCGGAAGCCGTGGCACCAGAAGGTGAGCGCGTCGATCAACGCCTCGCATACGATGATGCTCGACGACGAGAACGCAGCCGGGTTGAACACGCCGCGCTGTGGCCCGGGCAGGTACAGGTGAAGCGGCGTCCCCCTCCGCAGCGAGCCCGCCGGCGCGATCTTCCGCCCGTACAGGTTCACCACACGCCCACCCTCGTCGACGAGCGGCACCACCAAAGAGCCGGTCAGGTGCTCATGCCCGCTGTCGCGCAACACGCCGAGCCGCTCGAGGCGCTCTCGGATCTCCACCCCCGCCTTGGTGTGCCGCTCCGGCAGCCGGTAGCCGAGGGTCCGGTTCGCGTACCCGAGCTTGAAGATGTCGATCATCTCCGGCGACGAGAGCCCGCGCTCCTCGAGGTACGCCAGCGCCTCCGGGCTCTCCTTCAGCGTTCGGTGGTAGTAGCCCGCCACCTCGTCGAGCAGCTGCGCTTCGGCGACGTCGAGCGCCAGCGCCGCGGGCTCGTGCGACGGGTGGAGCTCGAGCAGTACGTCCACCGCACGCCGGAAGCTCACCTTCCGCTCCCGCATCACCCAGTCCACCACCGAGCCGCCCGCGCGGCAGGCGCCCAGGCAGTGCCACAGGTTCTTCAAGGGCGTGACCACGAGCGACGGGTCGGTGTCGTCGTGGAATGGGCACAGGCCGCGCAGGTCCTGGCCGTGCCGCTCCAGCTTCACCCCCGCCGCCGCCACCAGCTCGGCGATCGGCACCTCACGCTTCAGTCGCTCCAGCTCGTCCGTGGGGATGCGCGCCATCGGTCCTCCCGCGAGATCGTGTCAAGGGCCGAACACCGGAATTCGCTTTCGCGAACCACGATCGATGTTCTAGTCTTATTTCGAAATGATCCGCAAGCGTCCTGATGCGGCGCGAAGTTGGCCCTATCCTCATTGGGCTATGGCTGGACGTCCGTCGACGAGAGAAGCACCTCCCTTCGGGAGGCACCTCGCAGCCTTGCGCAAGCAACAGGGCCTCTCGCAAGCCCAGCTCGCCGAGAAGCTCGATATCTCACCTAAGATGGTCGACTACTACGAGAGGCGCGCGACGAACCCCTCGATCGCCATCGTGAAGAAGGCCGCCGAGCTCTTCGGCGTCGGTGTCGCCGACATTCTCGGCGAGAGAAGCGCGGCGCCTGCGAAGAAGAAGCCGGGACCGCCGTCCGCGCTGGAGGAGCGCATCGCGAAGGTGCGCGAGCTCCCGAAGAAGGAGCAGGAGTTCGTCATCAGGATGCTCGACACCGTGCTCGAAGGTGCGCGACGTTGACCGGAGGAGTCAGTCGACCGCGATCACCCGCCGAGCCGTCGCTGCTTCCTCCGCTGGAAAGCATGTTCGGCTCCCCACTTTCGAAACATCTCGATTGCTTCGCCGAGGTTCTTCGGGCCACACGAGGCCTTGAACTTCCCCTCCGACACTTCGCAGAAGATCCAGTCGTGCTCCGCTCTCTCGACCCTCATGGGTTCGAAGCGCGCGCTCTCCAAGTCGGTTTGCCTCAGATCGATCTCAAGGCGCCAGCCAGGGTTGTCGAGGGTTTCGATGACGATGCCGAACTCGTGCTCCCAGTCCCCATCGCATTGATTGAGGTACCACTCTTGGAGCCACATCAAGGATTCGTTGGCCATAGTCACCATCCCAGCGGGTTTTCGTCCGGTAAAGCAGGGCGAACGCCGCCTGGGGTCGTGGGATCGTGCACGTGGGGCGTGGGAACCTGTTGCTCGTTCGCCTTGTTGTAATGGGGCCTCCCGGTTGCGTCGAAGCGCTTCACCGACTCCCACGGCGCCGGGTTCTGCGGGTTAGTCTGCGGCTGGAACGTTTCGTAATGCGTCACGCGGCCCGTCGTGCCTGCCTCACGGCGGAACGTGGTGTGTGCGCCCTGAGCGCGGAGATTCGGACCACGGCTCTGCCCCTTCGCCCCCTGCATGGTCATCGCGGCGAGGAGCGCAAGTTCCGCGGTGGTCGGGCAATACGGCCCCTCGCAGACCTTCTCGCCGAAGGCACGAACGATCTGGTCCAGCACCCCAGGAGGCGACCCGTAGCCGAGCTTCGCGATTCGTTGTGGTCTTACCAGTGGCGGCGGTGGCGCAGGGCGCGGAAGAGGTACCTGCGCGAAGCCGTACATGAACCCGACGAGAAACGGATGCTTGTCGATCATCTGCTGGTCAGGGTCGGTCGCAGGATCGGGATGCTGTGGACGTTTCTCTACGCCCGTCGCGTAGTCTCGCTCGGCATCCTTCCTTCGCTGCTGTTCCTCGCCCCGCCCCACGAGGCGGTCTATTCGCTCCTGGGCCTGCTGCTCGCGCCATTCCTGGCACGCGGCATCACAGGTGGTGGCCGGCGGCTTTGGCTTCTTCTCGCGCACCACCGTTTCTCCGCCCTCTGACACGAACGCAGGATCGAAGTCCTCCGCCCCGATGCCGGGCTCGTTGGTGCTCAATCCCCAGGGATCGCGCAGGTTGATGGGGTCACCTGCGGCGTACGCAAACAACCCCTCCGAATCCACGTTCCCCAGCGGATCGCGCGTCAAGAACCCGCGCAGGTGCGGCGCGTACACCCGATTGCGCAGGTCGACGAGCT
>JADZDP010000012.1 GCA_020850995.1 Deltaproteobacteria bacterium | reverse complement strand
GTCGTCCTCGCGAGCGATCCATCGTCGCTGGCGGCGTCGCGTCCTCGGTCCGTGGCGACGGCCACGGCCCTGCGGGGCTCCTTGCCATCGACGCGCCTCGCTCGCGATCACCGATCGACTTGTCCATTCGAGGGCCATTATGAAACGAGCTCTAGGGCGCCCGCGTCCACGGGGTCACGGCCGAGCGCTGTTCCGTGGAGGCCGCGCGATCGACGGCGTCGAGCGTCGCCAGGAGGCCGGTCATACGCGTCATCGCGAACCAGCTCCGTCCCGGTGGAGGCCCGTAGGGCAGCGGCGCATGCTGTGGCGCTCTCGGCGTGGCTGTGGAATCCAATGCCGGTGACGGACGAGTCGAGCCAAACCGGCGACACCGACCTCAGCCTGCTGCGCGCCGTCGCCGCAGCGCCCGCGGCGGCGCCCCCCGCCAAGCTCGAGGGCACGCACGTCGGCCGTTACCTCGTGGAGGAGAAGATCGGCCAGGGCGGCATGGGCGTGGTCTACCGCGCCCACGACGAGGCGCTGGGCCGCAAGGTGGCGCTCAAGCTCCTGCCCGCGGCCCTGGCGCAAGACGAGGAGCGCAAGAGACGCTTCCTGCGCGAGGCACGCGCCGCCGCCGCGCTGACGCACCCCAACGTCGCGGCCATCTACGAGGTGGCCGAGCACGAGGGCGTGCCCTTCCTGGCCATGGAGCTGGTGGACGGTGAGCCGCTCGCCGCGCTGGTGGCTCGTCGGGTCGGCGCCGTGGAGGTCCGGCGCCTGGCAATCGATGTGGCGCGCGGCCTGGCCAAGGCCCACGCCGCGGGCATCGTGCACCGCGACCTCAAGCCCGCCAACGTGCGCGTGGCCCGGGATGGCACCGCCAAGCTCCTCGACTTCGGCCTGGCGCGCGTCCTCGCCACCGACGCGGCCGCCGAGTCCTCGCTGACCCAGGAGGGCGCGGTGGTGGGCACGCCGGCGTACATGGCGCCCGAGCAAGTGGAGGGTCGCCCCACGGACGCGCGCAGCGACGTCTTCTCCTTCGGTGTGCTCCTGTGCGAGCTCCTCACCGGCGCCCTGCCGTGGCGCGCCTCCAGCACCACCGCCATGCTGGCCGCGGTGCTGCGCGACGACGCGGCGCCGGCGCTGTCGCAGCCCGGCCTCGACGGCGCGCTGGTGGCCATCGCGCTGCGCTGCTTGGAGAAGGAGCCCGCGCGCCGTTATCAGAACGGCGGCGAGCTGGTGGCGGCGCTCGAGGCGGGTGCCGTGTCGCCGCGCGCGGCGTCGCGTCCGCGCTTCTGGGTGAGGTGGCCGCGTCTCACGGCCGCGCTGGCCTTCGTCCTCGGGCTCGCGTTGGCCCCGCGGTCCTGCGTGGAGGAATCCTCCCTCCACGTCGACCTTGGCGGCATGACCTTCGAGCGCGTGCAGCGCCTCACCGACGCGGCCGGCATGGAGAGCGAGCCCGCCATCTCGCCGGACGGCAAGCAGGTGGTCTATGTGGCTGCGGGGCAGGGGCGGACCGACCTCTTCTTGGTGCGCGCCGGTGGCGAGCGCGTCATCAACCTGACGAATTCATCGGAGACCGAGGCATCGCCGGCGTTCTCGCCCGACGGCGAGCGCGTGGTCTTTGTGGCGGGTACGGCGCCGTCCTTCGCCATCTACGTCATGGGGGCTAGCGGCGAGTCGCGGCGCAAGATCATTGACGGTGGCTACCACCCTTCCTGGTCGCCCGACGGCCGCGAGCTCTACTACTCCACGGGCTACTGGGACGACGCCAATGCACGGCCAACCGAGGCGGAGCTGTGGGCAGTCAACGTCGACACCGGCGCGCGCCGCCAGGTAACCGGCAAGGACGCAGTGCAGCCGTCGGTTTCGCCCGATGGCCGCTGGGTCGCCTATTGGCGCAATGTCGGCGGCCAGCGAGACATCATGCTCGTCGCGGCACAGGGCGGGGAGCCCGTGATGCTCACCAACGACCCGCCCCTCGACTACAACCCGAGGTGGGCCGCGGACGGCCAGTCGATCTTCTTCGTCTCCGACCGCGGCGGCGAGCGCAACCTCTGGAGCCTCGGTGTCGACTTCGAGGCGCCCGGTCCGGACGGCTCGCCCGTGCTGGTGGCCGGGGGTCCATCGCGCCTCGGCAGCTTCTCCGTCTCGCGCAATGGGCGGGTGGTGGTCAGCGTGACCGCAGGGGTGACGCGCGCCGTGCGCGTGCCGCTCGACGCCGCGGGCGCGCCGCGCGGGCCTGCCGAAGACGCTTTTGCCAGCGCTCGTCGCTGGATCATCACGGACGCGAACGCGGCAACGCAGACCCTGGCGGTCTTTGTCACCGAGCCCACTGACGACGTGCAGCTCAGCTCTTGGGACGGCCGCGAGCGGCGGCTCCTCACCAAAGACGCGGAGAAGCAGCGCCGGCCCCGCCTGTCGGGCGATGGGCAGCGCCTGATCTATTTCGGCGCCGCAGGGGGGCAATGGCGGCCCTGGATCATGCGCGCCGACGGCAGCGACGCTCGCCCGGTGGTGCTGCCCCCAGACCTGGCAGAGCTGGTGGAAGTGGATTGGAGCGCCGACGGTCGCCGCGTGGTGGGCGCCTCGATCC